>CAYQCZ010000377.1:0-4781 GCA_964415955.1 uncultured Verrucomicrobiota bacterium
CCATCCACGAGCGCAAGTGAAAATGTCCAGATGACATAGCCCGGCGTCGGTTTCCCGACCAGCCTCGCGAGCCCGCGTTCGCGCATCGCATAGGGGAACATTTCCGCGTTGGAATAACTGTGTTCGTTCATGAGCACCACAACGGGCTTGTTCCATGCGCGGTTGGGAGAAGGTTCGGGCACGCCGTCCCGCACGCGGTAGTAGCCATGGGGCTTGCGTTCCAGCCAGTCGATCAATGTGTCCGAGATGTTGCCGCCCCTGTTGAACCGCACATCGATGATCATGGCTTCCTTGCCGAGAATGTATTCATAGGCTTCCCGCTCGAACTTCGCCTGGTCGCTGCCGCCCATCGCGGGGATGTGCAGGTAGCCGATGCGTCGGCCGCTCTTCTGTTCCACCAGGTTGCGGAGCCGTTCGTCGCGGTTCTCGTCGGTCAGGGCGTCCCAGTCCTTGGACTCAAGCACCTTGTATTTCACCGTCCGCGCGCCTTCGGGAATGGGCTGGGTGTTCACCACAAATTCCATCTCTCGGTCCTGCTTGTTGTTGATGCGCTCATACAGCCTTTCACCGGCCGTCACCTCCTCCCCGTTGATCTTCAGGATGTAGTCCCCCGGTTTGATGCGCGTCTTCTCGAAGGAGCCCGGAGCACGCGAAGGAACGCTTCGCACCTTGATGCCGGGCCCGGCATGCGAGTAGTCGATGGTGAAACCCAGATGCGGCGTGGCGGGTCCGCCGGAACCCCTGGCGGTGCTGACCTCGGAGTGGGAGGCCTCCAACTCGCCCACCATCATGTTCAGCAACGTGACATACTCGTCCTGGGTCTCGACCGATTCGAGCAGCGGCTCGTAATGTTTGCGTATGGCCTCCCAGTCGCGCCCATGGAAATTGGCGTCATAGAATCCACGCTGATAGGACCTCCAAAACTGGGTGAAGGACGCCAGCCGCTCCGCGCGCACATCGCGTTCCCAGTCCGCCACAAAGGCAACCTTCTCCGGACTGCCGCCTGCCAGCGGGATGGTGTGCAGTTCACCGTTCCGCGCAAAGAAGCCCTTCTTGCCATCCTTGGAGGCACGGAAATTGGCGTTCTGTCCATCCGTCACCAGTTTCTTCACGGTCTTGCCGTCGTAGGTCACGGTGACCAGTTCGTTGCGGGAACGGAAGATGATCAACCCATCGCTGGTCACGGCCAGGTCGCCGGTTGGGGCGGTGCCCGAGAGCTTGCGGATGCGCCGCGTGATGCCGTCAAAGTCGATTTTGATGTCCAGCGGTTCGGTCGGTTTGAGGAATTTGTTGTCCGTGTCCTCGGCGCTGATCTCCTCCTGCTGCAAGGACACCATGTAGAGCCCGTCTCCGGCGCGGTCGCTCTGGAAAAACAGGTGCCGGCCATTGGGCGACCACGCGGGCTGGCTGTGCGAGGCATTGAGCTGGGTGATGTTGTTCGGTTCACCGCCCCTGGCGGCGATGACCCAGATGTTCCACGCACGGTTTTCGCCCGAGCGCGTGTAGGCGATCCATCTGCCGTCAGGCGACCATTCGATGCTCCCGCCGCCGGAACCACGCCATTGCGGGCCGGGCACATGCACCAGCCGCTTTGCCTCCTTTTGTTCCAACGCCATCACGAAAAGCCCGCCCTCGCCGCCGGCCAGCCAGAAGGCCAGGTGCTTGCCATCCGGTGACAAACGAGGCCCGGTCACGTCCGATTCACGCACAAACAATTCCTCCACCTCGCCCGATGCGACATCCACCGCATACAATCCGGCGCTGAACTTGCGGTCCGATGTGAAATAAATCCGCTTGCCATCCGGCGCCCACACGAAGTCCGAGTCATCACCGGCCCAGTCGGTTAATCGCCTGGCGATGTCCGCCCCGCGCCCCGCCACGCCCTTGGGCCGGTCGATGGCCACCACCCACAAATCCCCCTTGAGGGTGAAGCCAAAGTGCTTTCCATCGGGGGACGGTTCACACTCGGTCACGCCCGTGGTCAGCTTCTCATACTTGCGCCGGTTTTCCTTCTCATCCTCCGGCACCAGAAACTCAAGACGGTCGGGCTTGCGCGCGTTGTCCTTCAACAACCAGATGCCGTCCCCATATTCGAAGGCGATGTCTCCGCTCTTCGCGGCCACCGAGGGCCACCGCACCGCGCCTCCGCTGAACTTCGTCATCTGGCGTCCCTTGCCCTCCATGTCGAATTCCCAAAGGTTTGGCGTGCGCTCAGGTGTGTCCGTGATCTTCGGGATGGTCTCGTTGATCCGGCTCACCGACGGCGTCACCTCGCCGTAGGTCACCGCGACAATCTTCTTCCCTCCCGGCAGAAACTGCGGCCATAGGTGCTGGTGGCCGTTCGATGTCAGTGCGCGCCGGTAGCCCGAGGTCCGGTCCAGCACCCAGATTTCCGCCGCCGCCGAGCCGTGATACCGGGGGCGCGTCCACGGAAAACCATACCGCCCATAAACCACCTTTTTCCCGTCCGGAGAAAATGATGGGTAATTCAGCGCCGCGTAGTCCTCGCACAACAATTCCGTGCGCAACGAGGCCACATCAATCGTGAACAGTCCATAATCCGGCGAGTCACGCTTGCCGCCCAGGATGATCTGGCGTCCGTCAGGACTCCACCCAAAGGCGATGTCCGAGCCGCTGTGCCACGTAAGCTGACGCGCCGCGCCCCCCTCCGCCGGGATGGCAAACACATCCCAGTTTCCCGTGCGTTTGCTGGCAAAGGCGATCCATTTCCCGTCCGGTGAAAACATCGGGTAGGCATCCGTCTCCACGTGCTGGGTCACGGGCAGTGCGCGGCCGCCTTTCACCGAGGCCACCCAGACGTCACCGCGATACACGAACGCGATGCGTTTGCCATCCGGGCTGAGGGCCGGCATGCGCGCGCCCACCACCGGCTTCTGAACCGGGTCGGGGAGCTGCCCGAACACCGGGAAGACCAAAACCAATGACAGCGCACGCAACGCGACGAACCAAGCCTGCTGGATGGAAATGTTCATAAAAGGCAGATTGGGTTGAATCTAGCCCCGGGGACCACGATGGAAAGGGATTTTTGTCCAGGGTGCGGTTAAGGGAGTAATCGGATATGAACGCGTGACACCCCACAAACAAAGTGGCAATCGACTACATGCGCCCTACGACGAAATCCTCCTACAACTGACCGAGGGCATGGCTTTGACTGTGGGCTAAAGAACAAACCGCTATAATCGTTTGAGATCAAAACCGGTCAGGCTTTAGGAGCGACGCCTTATTCTGTCACTGCTTTCTTAGGCGCTCACAAAGATCATCAACGGTAGCCTTCCAATTCTCAAAATCCTCGGTCCCTTCCCAACAATCCTTGAGATTAGATTCGGCCATGATCGCCTCAACGGCAGCCAATGCCTTCGTGATCGTCTCTGGTTGAATGGAAATACTAGGTAGCTTGTTCAGTTCATCAGGGTTCGATGTCGAGGGTCTCCCAGAAATCGTCGCCACAACCTCAGCAGCAGCTAGCACTTCTTCACCCTCGAGCTCTGTAGAAATCGTTTCAGGCTTCTTTCCCATCAACTTCCCGACGAACCCTGGTTGAATCACGGTGGGTTCGGGTGAGAACGTGTCGATGAGTCTCTTCTCAGAAGGATCATCGAGGAAATCTCCGAGCCAATCCATGGCTCCGTCGTTTTCGAATGTGTTGATGCCCCATGCGCCCATATTTTGAGATGCGGTTTAGTTTTAGAGAGAACATCCAGGTCAGGCCTTGTGCTGTTCGCGCCAGCGCTGACCAAGCGTCTTGACGGTCTGCGCGCTGAGCACCTTTTCCGCCAGCGGAAACACCAGGCGCTCCTCCTTGTCGAAGTGTTCACGGGCGAGCAGGACGGCGGTGAGCAGCAGGCGGCGGGCTTTGGCGGGCTGTTTCACCTGCTGGATGGCATGGAGATTGCCCTCGATCTCCTCATGTTCGCCATGGAACGACTCCCTGTGGCCAACCTGGTCGATGCAATGCTCCAGCGGTTCGATCAGCAGGACGTCCTCCACGGCGGAATGCGCGCGCAACATGGCCTCGAGCATGCCCGCGAGGGCTTTGATCTGGGCAAGCGACCGCATGGCGGGCACGGTGCGCTCAAGGTGGTCGAACATGGTGTGATACACCACGTGCTCGGCAAGGAGGGCTTCAGTGATCTTCATGGGCAACGGCACCCTCCTTAGCAGCGGCAGATGTGTTTGGCCAGTCTGTGATTGCCCGGAACGGGGACGGTATTGCCGTGGGAGCAGCCGGGGCACCATCTGCACACGCAGCCAATTGCCAATATATGTTTAGCCGGAAATGCAGATGGGGTGGATAATCCGTCAGTTGAAAGTGGCGCAGCACCAAGGCGGTGCCCGGGCACATCACCATCAATCATGTCGGACAAGATTCTCGTTATGAAAAAGACCCTTCTGATCACAGCACTCTCCCTCATCGCAGCCTCCGCCGTGGCCGTGGACGCCCCGGCGTTATGGGACAAACACTGCGCCTCATGCCATGCCAAGGACGGCAGCGGCAACACACGCATGGGCAAGAAAACCGGGGCGCGCGACTACCGTGATGCCAAGGTGCAGGAATCCATCAAGGACGATGCCGCCTTCAAGGCGGTGAAAGACGGCCTCAAGGAGAACGGCACGGAGCGCATGAAACCCTACTCGGACAAGCTCAACGATGAGGAGATCAAGGCGCTCATCGCCCACATGCGCAGTTTCAAGAAGTAAGCCGCACGTGTGCTCCCATCCAACCGGACTCCCCGTTGCGCATCGTGCCACCGGCACAGGCG
>CAYQCZ010000378.1:0-4745 GCA_964415955.1 uncultured Verrucomicrobiota bacterium
AGTTTCGCAAGGAGCCACCGGTCCTGTTCGTGCAGATCGTTCAGCGCAAAATCCCCCCCAACCATCACAAATGTCGCCATTTGTGAAAGAAATGCGGTTGTGACACCCCACACATCGGGCGACTTGTCGAATGCTGTTAAGTCTTCCGGGGCTTTTGCACCACCACCAGCCGCAAACACCAAGGTAAAGTGGGGGTTGTGTCATCAAGCTGGTCTGGCATTCGAGACTCATCCAGCCCTGGATGCTTTGGGATTCGAAGTCACGAAGTCGTAACACCAAGACCATCTGAGATCACGCGCCCAGTCATATTCATGACGCGGATGAGTGCGTTGCACCTCATCGAACGGGGAGGACACCGAACCATGGCTGATATGGAATCGTTCAAGCATGGGCACACGGGCTGACAAAACATAGCGACATGAGGGCCTCGCAGGGTCTTCGAGACATGAGCAAGGAACAGCGCCTGGTGATTTACGAACAGCTCGCGCCTGGCGTGGAAAGGCACTCAGTCCATCTGGCAAAGCGGCTGGGTTTCCGGTGACGGGCCTATCCACCGGGATGGGGGATTTCCCCACCTTGGTAAGAAGCGACCCGTGCGTCAGAATTCATCCCGTAAGTCGCACCAACAACCCAAAGCGAGCACACGACTTATGAAAAACTTCCTGATTGCCGGAGGCTTGGTCCCGATGCTGCGGCCGCCGCGTCCGTCATCCCCACGCCGGCCACGGCCGCCGAGCCCGGTTACAACCATCTCAGCACGCTTTACTGTGACTGGCACAAGTTTCGCAAGGAGCCACCGGTCCTGTTCGTGCAGATCGTTCAGCGCAAAATCCCGCCCAACCATCACAAATGTCGCCATCTGCGAAAGAAATGGCGTTGTGACACACAACACGTTGGGTATTTTGTAGCACTAGGTTAAATGGTTCGTGGCTTTCCTTAAAAGCCAGCCACGAATCAGGGGGAAGAGTGGGGTATGCGTCATCAAGGCGGTTTCGCATGCAACTCTTCTGCTCCGGATACTTTGGGGTTCGGACTTATGAAACGATGGCTTCAAACCACCAAAACCCCCGGGATCGCGCGCCCGGTCATCCTCGTGGTGGGGCTGTGTTTGATCGCGAGTGGCGGCCTTCTTTCGCTGCGAAGCATCGCACAGATGAAGAATTCCACGGCGTGGATCGACCACACCCATGAATTCATTCGAGAATCGGATGACCTGCTGGTGCTGATGCTGGAAATTGAATCGGAAAGCAGGTACTACCTCATCACCGGCGAGCCGATCACCCTGCAAAGATTCGCCGCTGCCCGGGAACGCATTCCCGGGTTCGTCAGCCAGCTTCGTGTGATGGCTGGGGAAGACCCCGGCCAGCAGGCCCGTTTGCAACAGGCAGCAGCCACTCTCGACCGGCGGGTGCTCTGGGCCGAAACACAAATCCGCGTTCACCAGACCAATGCCCCGGCCGCCGTCGAACTGGTGCGTTCAGGTGAAGGCAGACGCCTCACGGACATCACGCGGCAGCAGGTGGATGCGCTGCAAACGGTGGCGGAACATGCGCTGAAGACACGGCGGGAGGGATTGGAAACCCAGCAGAAGGCCACCTTTGCCTTCACCGGCGCCACGGCATTGGGCGGCATGATGCTGGTGGGTGTGTCCGGCTGGATGGCCATGCGCGACAATCAGCGTCGCGCACAGATGGAAACGCGCCTGCGCGAAGCCGGACGGACACTGGTGGATGCACTGCGGAACCGCCAGATGATCCTGGACAACTCGCAGGACGTGATCTGCACCATCGACGGTGAGGGCCGCTTCGTGACCATGAGTGCGGCGGCGGCAACGGTGTGGGGCTATTCCCCGGAGGAACTGGTCGGGCGTCGTTACATGGATCTGGTGTGTCCCGAGGATCACGCTGCCACACAGCAGGCCGCCAAGGACATCCTGGCAGGCCGTCCCGTGCGCAACTTCGAGAACCGCTACCTGCGCAAGGACGGTGTGCCCGTCTGGATCCTCTGGTCCGCCCTGTGGTCTGCCGACGAGGGCCTGATGTTCTGCGTGGCGAGGGACATCACCGAGCGCAAGACCGCCGAGGCGGAGCAACGCCGTCTCACGGCGATTTTGGACGCCACACCAGATTATGTCGGCATTGCCACCCCGGCGGGTGCGCAGCTTTACATCAACCGGGCCGGCCGCCGGATGGTCGGATTGACGCCGGACGAGCCTTTGGAAAACAGGTTCATCGACCATCACTATCCACCGGAAGTCTCCAAGTTCCTGAGGGAGCAGGCCATTCCGACGGCCATCCGTGAGGGATTCTGGTTTGGTGAATCATGCCTGATTGCGGCTGACGGGCGGAAGATTCCCGTATCACAGATCATTCTGGCTCACACAAGGGAGGACGGCGAGGTCGAGTGCCTGTCCACCATAGGCCGCGACATCACGCCACAGAAAAAATCCGAGGCTGCATTGGGTCAGGCCAAGGCGGCGGCCGAAATGGCCAGCCAGGCCAAGTCGCAGTTCCTCGCCAACATGAGCCACGAGTTGCGCACACCGCTCAACGCCATCATCGGCTTCTCCGAAATTATGGAGGACCAGACCTTTGGTCCGTTGAACTCCAGACAGGCGCATTATGTGGCCAACGTCCTGAGCAGCGGACGTCACCTGCTCCAGTTGATCAATGACATCCTCGATCTGGCCAAGATCGAGGCCGGACGGCTGGAGCTGCACCGGGAGACATTTGCACCGGGGCGTGCGGTGGAGGGCGTGCTGGCCGTGGTGAAGGCGCTGGCCCAGCGGAAAAACATCACGCTGGCCACCGACATTTCCCCGGACCTGCCGGTGTTGCGCGCCGATTCAGGCAAGTTCAAGCAGGTGCTCTACAATCTGCTGAGCAACGCCGTGAAATTCACCCCGGAAGGCGGCACGGTGACGGTGAAAGTGGAGTTGGTGGAACGCGCGGCAGGCCCGGTTGATCCCCCGGACGCCCGCGTCGTTCTTTCCCGGGGAAGAAGCCTGCGCATTTCAGTTTCCGACACCGGCATCGGCATCAAGCCCGAGGACATGCTGCGATTGTTCCAGGAGTTCGAGCAGTTGGATTCCACCTACGGACGGCAGCAAGGTGGCACCGGCCTGGGGCTGGCGCTTACGAAACGCCTGGTGGAGCTGCACGGCGGAGAGATCCACGCCTCCAGCGGAGGTGCCGGGATGGGCAGCACCTTCACCTTGGAACTGCCCATGCCGCAGGAATCCAAACCAGGCGCCCCCCACAACGCTCCGGACAAACATTCCCTTCCGGAATCCGAGCGCGGTCCGCTGGTGCTTGTCGTCGAGGACGAGCAGATGGCGCAGATGCTGATGACTGATTGCCTGCGTGGCGCGGGCTATGAGGCCGTTGTCGCTCGCACGGGCATGGAGGCCCTGCAAATTGCCCGCACACGAAGACCTTTTGCCATCACCCTGGACATCCTGCTGCCCGACCGCCCGGGCTGGGAGGTGTTGAGCGAACTGAAAACCGATCCCGTCACACGCCACATCCCCGTCATTGTCGTTTCAATCACGGATGACAAGCAACTGGGCTACAGCCTCGGCGCAGTGGAGTTTCTGGTGAAACCGGTGAACCGCGCTGCCCTGCTGGAGGTTGTCGCCCGCGCGGGGAATGCCGCCGACAGGAAACGCCGCACCATCTTGATCGTGGACGACGAGCCGGAGTCTGTGGAACCAGTGGCCGAGGTCCTCAGGCAGGACGGGCACGAAGTCCTGGAAGCCGTGAACGGTCCGGCGGGCATCGTGCTGGCCGGTGAACGGAAGCCGGACCTCATCATCCTCGACCTGTTGATGCCGGTCATGAGCGGTTTCGATGTGGTCGAACGCCTCCGCAGTGATCCGCGCACCGCCGAAATACCCATCCTGATCTACACGAGCAAGGATCTGACAGTTGCCGAATGTGAACAACTCAACCGCCATGTGCAGGGCATCACCAGCAAGTCCGGGAGGGAACAACTGCTTGCGCATCTTGCCCGCCTGGCACCTCAAATCCAACCCGCATGAAACCCGCCCGCATCCTGGTCATCGAGGACACACCAGCCAATCTGGAACTGGTGAAGATCCTTCTGGAATCCGCCGGCCACCCGGTGCTGAGCGCATGCACCGCCGAACCGGGACTGCTCCTGGCAGCCAGCGAACGCCCCGATCTGATCCTGATGGACATCAGCCTGCCGGGGATGAACGGGCTGGAAGCCACCCGGCGGCTCAAGGCCAATCCCGCCACCGCCCACATTCCAGTCGCCGCCCTCACCGCCCATGCCATGCAGGGTGACGAGGAGTCCGCCCTTGCCGCCGGCTGCGCAGCCTACCTGACCAAACCAATCAACACCCGGACCTTTGTGCAGCAGGTCACCGAACTGCTGCCGGCCCGCACCCCCACGGAACCCCGTTATGAACCAGACCACCACACACTCTGACAACGGCCACATCCTGATCGTGGATGATGAACCGAAAAACCGTGAACTGATTCGCGTCACCCTCGAACCGCTGAACCACACTGTGAACGAGGCCGCCAGTGGTGCCGAGGCGCTCACCTTCGTGGCCGGCTCGCCTCCGGACGTGGTGCTGCTGGACGTGTCCATGCCCGGCATGGACGGTCTGGAAGTCTGCCGACAGCTCAGGGCCAATGCCGCCACCGCCGCCCTGCCCGTCATCATGGTCACGGCCAACACAGACCGGCGCGACCGGCTCGCCGGCATCGAGGCGGGAG
>CAYQCZ010000379.1:0-4726 GCA_964415955.1 uncultured Verrucomicrobiota bacterium
CCATGGGGCTGCCCCCGGACGGCAGCTTGAACACCGCCCGTCCCGGACGGCCTGTCTGGAACTGTGCCTCGGCAAAGACGCTGACGAGCCCCACATGCCGGCTCACGGTCGCAACGTCCTCCACGTCAGCCCTCGGCAATGATCCATCCACAAAGGACAACACCGGCTTCCAATCTGTCTGCGCGGCCTCGTGGTTGACGATCTTCTCGACACCGAACTGCTCGATGCGATGCGTGCCCGCCAGAAGCTTCCAGGACCGGGCGACGTTGCCCTTGGAGGCATCGAAACGGCCGGGCTTGCCCAACTCGGACAGGAAACGCGCCAGGTCCGCGCGCTCGTCATCAGTGAGGTTGTCGATCAATCCCGCCGGCATGAGCGAAAGTCCGTTCCTGCGGCTGGCTATGTTGTTCTTCGCGATGGACACCTCCTGATTGGCCGCGTTGCGCAGGACCAGCTCGGTGCCGGACTCGCGGGCGATGATGCCGCTGAATTCCTGATCGTCCTTCGTCTGCACGATCACCGAATGGTAGCCTTCCTTGATCTTCGCGTTGGGCTTCACCAGGGACTCGACCAGATAATCCGCAGGCGCGCTCGCACCGATGGAAGTCAGATCCGGGCCAACATTGCCGCCAATGCCCCCAATCGCATGGCAGGTCACGCAGCCCAGTTCCTGACGCCGGTAGATCAATTCCCCGCGCACCGGGTCCCCGGATGAAACAGCCTTTGCCGTCAGCGCCTTCATCTGTCCATCCGTCATGTTTTCGGTGGACGTAAGAAGTCCTGCGGCCTTGGAAAGCGCCACCACCAACTCCGGCTCGCTGCGACCGCCCTCACGCGCCACCCGCAGACCGGCGCGCGCCACATCCACGGGCAATCCGGCATTGGGCACGGCGGCGGCCAGCTTGGCGGCGGCTCCTTTGCTGTTGAGCACCGAACGCCAGATGGCGGTGATGGTGTTCTCATCCTTCGCACGGGTGAGGGCCGCAAGCACATGTGGCTGGCCGGCATCGAAGTTCAATCCAGCCAGGGTCAATGCAGCCTGACGCTGCACGGTGTCATTGCCAGATTGTGAAGCCAGTTTCGCCAGTCCATCCATCACGCCCTTGCCACCGATCTCACGCAATCCATCGAATGCCGCATCACGCACCGCGGCGGACGATGTTGCGTCACTCGCCAGTTTCAACAATTGCCCGATGAACTGCCCCTGTTTCCAACTCCCGGCCAGCCGTGCGGCAGCGGCCTGCATGGCGGGCCTGGGTGAACCCAGCAGCGTGCCCGTTCCGGCCAGATCGCCGGATGGCTTCAGTTTGCGCAGCCGCATGGCCTCGGTCAGCGCGTTCAACGCCCGTTCCGATGCCGCATCATCAAAGCCGCCCTTCAACACCTGATCCCACAACAACCGCAGTTCCGCCGGACTCCCGGCCTGGCTGATGATCTCGATCCACGGCCCGCTGCCATTGCGAGGGATGGGATTCTTCGCCAGCAAGTCCGTCAACACGGTGCTGGCCAGCGTGGGCTCAATCGCCTTCAACGCGAACTCCAGTTGCTTCTCGCGCCCTTCGATCTTCCATGCGCCAGACTTGAGCGCGGCCACCCACGGCTCCGCGAGGTCGTTGATCGTGAGCCAGAGTGCGTATTCGAGGAAACGGTCCATGGGATGATTGAGCACGGAAAGTGCAAGCTCCGCAGCGCGTGCACCACGGGAAACGGCGAGCAGTCGCAACGCTTCCAACCGCACCAGCGGATGAGGGTCGTTCACAAGCTGCTCCAGCGTGGCCGGTCCAGTCCGGATGTCGTGCCGGTGCTCATGCAGCACACGAACGACAGCGGCGCGCACGCCGGACTGTGAGGACTTCAGCAACTGCTCCGCCAGCGGGATGTCCACGCTGCCGGTGGCCCCAAACATCCACAGCGCCTCCAGCAAGGCCCGGTCATCGGTTTGTTTGGCCGTCCATTTTTTCAGGTCCGGAAGGACGCGCTGTCCGCGCTCGGTGAGAATGCGACGGGATTGTTCACGCTGAAACCCATTGGGGGAAATCAACTGGTTGAGCAGCGCCTCATTGGAGGCCTTCACCAAGTCCATCTGTTTCACCAACGGACGCCCCTTCCTGGTCACACGCCAGATGCGGCCGTGCACTTTGTCGCGGCGCGGATCGCGGAAGTCCACTTCGCCATGTTGAATGATCGGGTTCGACCAGTCGGCGATGTAGAGCGCGCCGTCCGGGCCGAACTTTACGTCGATGGGCCGGAACGTGGCCTCGGGCGTGCGGAGCAGATCGGGCATCTCGGAAGTGGCGTAGCCCGCGCCATCCGCAGTGAGCTTGAACCGCACAATACGATGGGCGCGGAAATCGCACGTAAGAAAATCGCCCTGCCAGTCGGGCGGAAAATGTTCGCTGGCGACGAATTCGAGCCCGCAGAACTTCGGGTAATTGCCGGGGCTGATGCTCTCCATCACACGCCGCGCATAGGGCGTGGGGTTGTAGGATGCACCGGGAAACAGATGGAACATGCCGTTGAAACCTGCGCCATCCGTGGCGAAGGACTGGCCGAATTGATCCCAGTGGTGCCCCCAGGTGTTCCACAGGCCACGGATGAAGATGTCACCGCGCAGATTGTCCGGGCGCATGCCGATGATGCCGCCAGCCTTGAGACGGATGACACCATTGGGCGTTTCCAGATGCGTGCGGATGTAAACAGACTGGTTCATGTAGATGTTGCCGTCGTAACCCCAGCGCAGCGTGTGGATCGTGTGGTGCGTGTCCTCGGTGCCAAAGCCGGACAACACAATGCGTTTCTCATCCGCCTTGCCATCGCCGTTGGTGTCCTTGAAATGCAGCAACTCGGTGCTCTGGCCAACATACACGCCGCCATCGCCGGGCAGCACGGTGGAAGGAATGAAAAGCCCGTCGGCAAAGGCCGTGGATTTCTCGGCCACGCCATCGCCATCGGTGTCCTCCAGCACCAGCACGCGGTCATCCGCCACCTGTCCGGGCTGGATTTGCGGATAGATGGACGAACTGGCCACCCACAGGCGTCCCTGCGGGTCGAAGTTCATATTGATGGGCTTGGCCAGCAGCGGATTCTGCGCGTAGAGATTCACCTCGAACCCATCGGCGATGGTGAAGTTCATGGATTCCACGGTGGTCAGCTTCACCGGTTGTTCAGGCGAGGGAACAGGTTTGGCAGCAGCGCGACCCGCCGGTGCGGCTGGCAGCACGCGCAACTGCCGGATGCGTTCCTCCTCCTTTTCGATGAGCGTGTCGAACTGCGGAATCTCTGCCGCGTTCCGGCCCTGTTCGTGTTTCCGGAAGCCGAAGATGTAGGCCATGTTCTGCGGGCGCGAGCGGTCGAACCACAGCACGTTCTTGGCAACAATTACTTCGCGCAGTTTCTGGATGCGCTCCTGCTCCTGGCGCGAGTAACGGACCGGTTTCCAGCCCAGCCCGCGCTCAATCGCTTCCGCCGCCTTGCGATAGCCATCCTCATTGAGATGAATGCCGTTTTGTGTGAGCGGCCTGGAGGTCTTCCGCTCCGATACCACCGATTCAAACAGATCGATGAAATGCGCGTTTCTGGCCGTGGCCAGGTCCCGAAGCACGGTTGTGTATTCAGCGAGACGCGCGTTGTGGCTGGCTGGATCAGGCCATGGCGCGCCAAGGTTTTCGTGCCGGATGGGGCTGAGAATCACAAAACGCACCTTGCCCTGGCTGATCATGCCGATGGCATCCATCAAGCGCTCCATGTCGTTGCGGAACGCACCCGGCGAAGTCTCCGGATCGAGCGAACTGGCCATGCCGTAGCCAAGGAACACCACCGTCGGCTTGACCAGTTCGATCTGTTTTTTGAGCTGTGCGAACCCTTCGCCCTCGGGTTCACGACCGGCTTGCACCAGGCTCAATCCCTCCCGCGCAATGCCATCGGGTCGGTCGCCACTCCAGCCGAGATTGCGAAACGTGACGTGCCTCTCGGGAAACCGCAGGGTCATCATGGTCTCGATGTGGCTGGCCACCTGCTCGCGCTCAATGAGCACATCGCCGATCAGCGCCACACGATCGCCCTCTTCCAACTGGAAGGGTGAAGCCGCGCGGACTGTGGAGAACAAGACCGTGATCGAACAAATGAGAAGGATGGCGAGGCCGGGACATGGATTCTGTTTCTTCATGGTGCGTCGGGTGATTTAACTGACACAGGACGCCCTTGCCAAGGGGTTTGGCTGGCGATGTCCGCATCGCCCTCTCCCTCTCCCGGTGGGGCAAGCCTCTCATCCTCCCCTGCTCCTCCTCCTCGTCCTCGATCCTTCTCCAAGCTCAGACAGGTCAAACAAGATTCACAGAACGAGTTTAGGTGGGTTGCCTTGCGCTGCGAGGCAACTTTGGTCGCAGCGCGACCAAAGCCGCCTTTCAATATGCGGCGCTTCCCAAGCACCTCAAAACCTTGTGGACGTCCAATCCGAGGTCATGCACTGTTGTGTTCATGGGTGTTTGGTCTCGTTACTCTGTTCACTGTGTCCCGGCTTCGTGCCGGGCGCTTAACCGGGTGGATAGGTCCGCACCCGCAGACAACCCACGCTTCCAACCGGAACCAAACACCCGCTTCGCTTTCAGCCGAAGCCATAGTGTCTAGGCGTATGAGCGATCTCGGATTTCTTCTGCTGTTTGCCGCGATCGCGTTAGAGCCTGTACTGCACTTTTTGCGAGAATTGTCTGTACAATGTATTTACATC
>CAYQCZ010000380.1:0-4723 GCA_964415955.1 uncultured Verrucomicrobiota bacterium
ACTTGCCAGGAGCCACTTCGATGTAAAAACAACCAACCGAGGGGTCTTTGGCACAGGCTGCCATCAATGCCAGGCAGAGAATGGCTGCATACGAGGTGTGTTTTAACGTTAGCATGTGGTTCTAACGCCCATTTGGAGCGCCGTTTAAGAGTGTTTGCCAAAAGGCTGCTGCTTCGGTTCCAGGCTGTCGCCCGACAAGTGCGCCGGGTGCCAGTTGAAAGAAGTGTGACGAGTCAACAGGGGATTCGCCTGTTGCCTGCAGGATCATTTGCACGCTCGCAGCCACGGCTGAGTTGTAATTGCCCAAAGTAGCCGCCGACAAGTGATCATGGTGTTTGTGGTAGTGCTGGCTCTGTCCGTTGAAATCCTGAAACAGTCGAATCTTGCCATCGGAATTACGAATCGTGTGCCCACCGGCCCAGCTGTCTGCCAGCGTGTGCAACGCCATGCCCAGTTCCAGATACGCACGGCAGGGATCTTCACAAAGCCTATCCCGGTAGGCGTTCAGTTTCGCGTTCACGAAGTTCACTACGTCAGACTGCAACTGGGCCGGATCCATTCCTGTTTTGCCCATCGCATGGTGGTAGCCCAGGTCGCCCCAGTGTGTTCGCACGGTGTCGGTGTTCTTGAGATATGGGACTCTCGTGGCAATGGGTCCAATGAAACTGGAATCGCCCCACCAATACTGGATTCTTTCCCTGGCTGGCTTGGTTGCCAGCCCGATCCAGGTAAAGGGATCGTCGATGTCAAAAATCCACAGCTGATCCTTGGCCTTCTCAAACCATTGTTCTGCAGGATCAATGAATTCATCGATGCTTAATTTCAAGTCAACCGCGAACGCCAAAGGAATATCGTCATGACTTGTGGCAGCATTGTGCGTGTCAAAGAATGGCAGATCAGGCAGCAGCAAGCCACGCCGGAAACATTCAATCTCCTTGGGGGTCATGGCAACACCCGCCTTGCCAATGGCCTCCAGGCCAATTCCCAAGTGACCTGCGAAATCCCACAACCCCAGCAAATCCACGCGGATGAGTGAGTTGTTGCCCAGGAATCCATAAATATTGATCCCCCCATCCTCCTCGATCGGATCCCTGCTGAGCCACCTTCCTGTGTTCGCGTCGTAGTATCTGTAGCCGTAGTAGAGCCAGCCGGTTTCCTCGTCCTGGAACTTGGTCGAGAACCGGAAGGGGTTGGCCCGTGCCATCGGTCCCGTCGCCCGCAGCAGCTCGCCAAAGGGGCCGTAGTCATACCGCGCCGTCTCCGCGCCGCCCTGCGCATGGACCAGCGCGCTCACGTTCCCGTTGCCATCAAACACGGTGAAGTGGGTGGAGGGCTGGTTGTTCAGCGTGGTCGAGTCGTGGATGGCCAGCAGGCCGCCGAGATCCCCCTCTTGGTGGGGCGAAACTCCGTTGAGCCCTGATCAATCCGCAGTGACCATGAAGTTGCAGCAAGCGGGCATCTGCCGATGGCACGAAGCAGCCTGTCACCTTTCTGCCTTTGCGCCCACCATGCTGCACCGGGGAATTCAGGGCCCGACGTCCCGCCCCCCGTTTGATGCGTTTGCCCTGCCTTGATGGGTCAATTCGAGGCTGAAAACGCAGCATGATTAAGCTGCACATTTGGCGGCAGGCTGCTTAATGTCCCTCGCAGGCATGTTCATCGTTCAAATCAGTCCGGAATGCGCGCCTGCGGTCAAAGTGGGTGGCCTGGGGGATGTCATCCATGGGTTGTCCAAGGAACTGGAGATTCGCGGCAACGCGGTCGAGGTCATCCTGCCGAAATACGACTGCATGCGCTATGACCGCATCCACGGTCTGGCGAAGGCCCACAGCGACCTCTGGGTGCCGTATCACAACCAGTGGGTCCATTGCGACGTGTGGTTCGGCTGGGTGGACGGCCTGAAGTGTTTCTTCATTGATCCCCATTCCCCGCAGAATTTCTTCAACCGTCGCGCCTATTACGGCCAGCATGATGACGCGGACCGCTACGCGTTTTTCTGCCGGGCGGCGATGGAGTTCCTGCACAAGTCGGGCAAGCATCCGGATGTGATCCACTGCCACGACTGGCAGACCGCGCTGGTGCCGGTGTTGTTGTATGAAGTGTATCAGGGCCTCGGCATGTGGCATCCGAGGGTGTGCTTCACCCTGCACAATGTCGGTCATCAGGGGCTTGCCGGTGAGCACATCCTGCGTCAGGTGGGGCTCAACCCCGGCGCATTGATGCATCCCGACCGGCTGCGGGATGACACACACGCGGGAGCGGTGAACCTGATGAAGGGCGGCATTGTTTACTCGAACTTCGTCACCACGGTGTCGCCCCGCTACGCCTGGGAAATCCGCCACACGGAACTTGGCATGGGGCTTCAGCGCATCCTCAACGTGCACCAGCAGAAGTTCGGCGGCGTGCTCAACGGCATCGACTGCAATTTCTGGAATCCGGAAACAGACAGCCACATTCCCGCCCGCTACGGTGTCCGCAACCTGGATGACAAGTATCGCAACAAGGAGGCGCTGAGAAACCGCCTGTGGCTGCGGCCCGACTACAAACCGATCGTCTCCTTTGTCGGCAGGCTGGATTATCAGAAAGGCGTGGACCTGATTGCCTCGGCCATTCCCTACTGCCTGAACAACGGCTGCCAGTTCGTGCTGCTGGGTTCCAGTCCACACGCGCAGGTCAACGACCGTTTCTGGCACATCAAGCGCCAATACAACGATCATCCGGACTGTCATCTGGAGATCGGCTTCGATGAGGAATTGAGCCACCTGATCTACGCCGGAGCCGACATGATGCTCGTGCCCAGCCTTTACGAACCGTGCGGGCTCACCCAGATGATCGCGCTCAAATACGGCAACGTCCCCATCGTGCGCAACACCGGCGGACTGGCCGACACGGTCTTCGACGCGGACTACGCGCCCAGACCCCATCAGGAGCGCAATGGCTACGTGTTTAATGATGCCAACTGGCCCGGTCTGGAATCGGCCCTGCGCCGTGCCATCGGCATGTGGTTCAGCTATCCCAATTACTTCCGCGAACTCATGGTCAATGGCATGCATTATGACTACTCGTGGAACCATCCCGGGCACGATTACGTGCGCATCTACGATTTCATCCGCTGCAAGTAAGCCCCCTCTTTTCTGATGTCCGCCGCCGCCGCCTCCAATCGCGACACACACCGCATCCCTCAGCCTCTTGTCCGGGTTGAACACGATGCCGGCACACACCTGGTGACGGTGCATCTGCAGACGTCCGAGCCATGCCTGCTTCACTGGGGCATGCGGAAGTCCGGCGAGCCGCAATGGGTGCAACCACCACGAGACTGCTGGCCGGAGGGAACGGAGGTGTTCGATGCCCGGGCCGTGCGCTCACCCCTCGTGGCAAATGGAGATTCGCAGCAGGTGGACATTCACGTGAAGGACACCCACGGCCTTGAGGGGCTGGAATTCGCGCTGTTCTTCCCGGACACAAACCGCTGGGACAACAACCACGGGCGCAACCACCATGTTGCGCTTTCCGCAGGTCATCAGGAATGCTTGACTGAGGAGGCACTGCGAAAGCTTGTTCATGCGCCCGATGATGTCCGGTTTGAGTGCGCGTTTGACCTTGGAAAGGGGGATCTGTTGATCGCCGCCGTCACCAAGGACGATCAATCCCATCGAATCACGCTGGCCAGCAACCTTGGCACTCCGCTTGTGCTGCACTGGGGCGTGACCGCGCGCTCTCCGCATGATTGGTGTCTGCCGGACCCGTCGGTGCATCCGGAAGGCAGCGTCATCGTCGATCAGAAGGCTGTGCAGACACCGTTCATCGCCAAAGACGGTCACCAAAGTCTGGAGGTCCGCTTTGGCGTTGATGAGGCCCCGCGAGCCATGGTGTTTGTGCTCCACGAGCCCGGAATCGGACGATGGCGCAAGGACGGCCGCAGCAACTTTGTCATTCCCATCACCGAGCCCCAGGTGGTTGCAAACGGAATCCAGTCACCCTCACTCGATGGATTGGCGGAGGAAATCATCCGCCCGGAGACCACCTACGGATCGTGGACGTTGATGCACCGCTTCAACCTCGCGCATGACCTGCTGGACCGCGTGCGAGACGATGTGGACGGCCTTGCGCTCCTGTTTGTCTGGCTGCGCTTCTCGGCCATCCGCCAGCTCGACTGGCAGCGGAACTACAACACCAAGCCGCGCGAGCTTGCGCATGCGCAGGACCGCCTCACCCTCAAGCTTGCGTCGATGCACACAGCCGCGCCCGAAAAGCGGCGCTTCATCCGCCTGATGCTGGCCTCGGTGGGCCGGGGCGGCGGAGACGGCCAGCGCATCCGCGATGAAATCCTCAACATCATGCACCGGCACCACATCAAGGAGGTGTCGGGACATTTCATGGAGGAGTGGCATCAGAAGCTCCACAACAACACCACGCCGGACGATGTGGTCATCTGCGAGGCCTTCCTGGAATTTCAATACAGCCACGGCAACCGTGAGCGCTTCTATCAGAAATTGCAGGACGGCGGGGTCACGCGCGAACGCCTTGCAAACTTTGACCGGCCCATCCGCACGGCACCGGACTTCATCCCTCATCTGCGGGATGCGTTGATCCATGACTTCCAGAACTTCCTGCGCATTCTCAAGGCTGTTCACAGCAGCACGGATTTGGAGACGGCCATCCAGGCGGCGCAGCATCGATTGAATGATCTGATCGTCCTAGTCTTAACCATAAACTATGCCGA
>CAYQCZ010000381.1:0-4708 GCA_964415955.1 uncultured Verrucomicrobiota bacterium
GGGCGCGAGCTGCACGCAGATGAAGGGGAAGTCGCCGCCGGCCCAGTCCTTCCTCCAGTTTTTCACCATGTCCACATAAAGGCTGCGGTATTGGTGCGCCCGGCCTGCGTTGGATTCGCCCTGATACCACACGGCTCCCTTGATGCCGTAGGGGATCAAGGGCGCGATCATGCCGTTGTAAAGTTCGGAGGGCTGCGGCCCCGGCATGCGCGGTTCGTTGCCGGCGGGTTTCTTGTTCTGCTTCCTGGCCTCGATGACGGCGGCATCCCACTTCTGTCTGGCATCACGATACGCGGCCATGGCCCTGTCGGAGGCATCCAGCAATTTGGTCTGATACTCGGGATTGGCGGCAAGCGTGGCCCTGCTGGTCCACGCCTCGGCCGTCGTGCCGCCCCAGGCGCTCTGGATCAGGCCGACGGGCACGCCGCGCGCCTTCTGGAGTTCACGTCCGAAGTAATAACCGACCGCGCTGAAATCCGGCACGCTCTGGGGGCCGGCCTCCTGCCAGCCGTAGCGCGGGCCGGGCGGCTGGTCCAGATTGTCAAGCGGCTGGTCCGCGCGGTTGCGCTCCACCTTGAAGAGGCGCAGCAGCGGGTTGTGTGACGAGGCGATGTCCTGCTGCGGATTGAAGGACTGTGTCATGCGCCATTCCATGTTGGACTGGCCGCTGCAAATCCAGACCTCGCCCACCAGCACATTGCGGATGGCGATGCGGTTGCGTCCGTCAATCAACAAGTCCTCGGGGGTGGCGCTGGCCTTCAGCGTCTTGAATTCCACCTTCCATTTTCCGTCCTTGGCGTGGGCCACGAGCCGCTGGCCCTGGAACTGCACGGTGACCTGTTCGCCTTCATCCGCCCAGCCCCAGACGGGTGTCTTCGCCCCCTGTTGGAGCACCATGTTGTCCCCGAAAATGCGGGGCATGCGGACGTCGGCCTGAAGGGTCGCGCACGTGAGCAGCGCGAGGATGACGGTCAGGCGGAAAGCAGGTTTGCGGACGCGGTAAAAAGCGTTGGTTTCCATGGCATTCAAGAAGTTGAGAACTGTGGGACTGACTGGACGCACCATGGCCAAAGCCGGCAGTCCGAGTCAATCACAAAGCCCTCTTGGAAAGGGGCTTGTCCGGACGAGACGCTTGATTCACCCGTTTATCTGGCCAGTTCCACGGCCATCAACTGCCGGCCATCGCGGATGTAATACACGCCGTCTGCGTAGGCCGGATGGCTCCAGGTCTTGCCGCAGGCCTGCACGCGCCCGATTTCCTCGAAGTGCTTTGGATTGGCCCGGATGAGGAAGAGCTCTCCGGTGGAATTCAGCGCCAGCAACTTGTCACCCACCGCGATGATGGAGGCGTAATCTTCAAATCCCGGCTGGCTCCACAGCAGTTTGCCGGAGTTGAAATCCACGCACACGAAGTCGCTCTTTGTGCCCCGGGTCGATCCCAGCGCATAGATGTGGCCGTTGAGCAGGACCGGTGTGCTGAGCATCGTGGCCACATCCTTGTTCACCCACGCCTGCTCCGCCTTGACCTCCCCGCCCACCTTTTTGACGTCGAAGCGGATCATTCCCACCGAGTGCGAGGATGCGAGAACGGAGTCGCCGCTGATGATGGGCGTGACGGTGTGGCGTTTGGCACCGGTCTTGATCGGAATGCGCCACAGCATCTTTCCGCTCCCGGCATCCACGCCCATCAAGGCATCGGCCGTGAAATGCACCACATGCCGCACGCCCGCCAGTGTGCCGACGATCAACGATGAATAGGCTGCATTGTCCGTGCCGGTCTGCCAGATTTTCTTTCCGGTCATTTTATCAAAGCAGACCAGCGTGGCACCCTCGGGGTCGCCCACCGCCACGAAGATGCGGTCGCCATCCACGACGGGTGCGCCGTTGTTGCCATGCCGGCGTGCCGCAGTCTCCTTGGCCTCGGGGTTGTTGCCCTTGTTGCCAAACCATGTCGCACCGAAATCCTTCTCGAAACTGAATCCCCACCGCTTCTTGCCATCGGCCAGTGACAGGCACTGGAATTCGCCGCGGCCGGACTGCACATAGACGCGGTCGCCATCGACCAGCGGTGCGCAGCGCGGGCCCTCGCCGAAGTTGGAGTATTCCACGGAGTTGGCGTCATAGACCTGGCTCCAGAGCTCCTTTTGCGTGGCGAGGTCCATGGCGTGCGCCACCTCCCTGCCGCCGGATTGATCAAGGTAAATCAACTTCCCGCCGGCAATGACCGGGGCCGCATGACCTGGGCCGATGTTCAGCTTCCATTTGGGCTCGATGGCCTTGGGCAGTGCGGTGAGCGTGGGCTTGTCCGCTGCGATGCCGTCGCGGTTGGGGCCGCGCCACTGGGGCCAGTCGGCCGCGTGGAGGGTGCAGGTGAGGGAGAGCAGGGCGATGGTGGTTTTTGTGGCGGAGTGCATGATTGGTTTTCAGCAGGAGAGACGCAGTTCAGTGCCGGGTAGTTGCCTGGAAAGTGGATGCATGACCGGGTGTCAGGCGCTGGTGCGCTGGAGCACGCCGCAGGATTCAAGGGCCGCGCCCGCCAGCAGGCCGAGCGATTCCACGGACTGCTGCAGCATGGGGTCGAACGGCACGACGGCCTTGGTGGCCGGGTCCTGTGCGTTGATGAGCTGGAGCACGCCAAGCATGGCTCCGTTGCGGCTGCGCAGCGGCACGGCCAGGAATGAACACGACCGGTAGCCCATCTTTTCATCGAACTGCTTGGTGCCGCGAAAATCAAAGCCCTCCGCATGGTAGGCATCCGGGATGTTGACGGAATTGTTGGTCAGTGCCACGTGGCAGGCGACCTGGTGGTGGTTGGGTTCGTCGGTCTCCGGGTCAAACAAGTCCAGGGGAGGAAAGGGGATGGGTTTGCCGCTGGTGCCGCCCATGGCGATGTTCAGCGAGGTGTTGCGCAGCATCGCAAATTCAAGGCGCTCGTCGTGGGTGCGCAGATACAATGTGCCCCCATCCGCATGGCAGAGGCGCTTGGCCTCCACGAGGATTTTCTCGATGAGCCGGTTGTAGTCCTTCTCCCGCGTGAAGGCGATGCCGATGGGGATGACCACGTTCACCAGGCGGTCCGAGTGCTCCTTTTCCCGCTGCAACTGCCGCAGAAACTGGGCCTCCTTCTCGCGAAGGCGGCGGTTTTCCAGGCATGCCTTGATCTGCGTCTCCAGCAACACCGGGTCGAACGGACTCGCGAGGTAGCCCTCCGCCCCCTTGCCGATGCAGGCCGCGACGGTTTCAATCTCATCCAGACCCGCCACCATGATCACGGGCACGTCATGGGTTTCCGGGTTGCTCTTGATGCGCTCCAGTGTCTCCTCACCGCTCAAGCCCGGCAGCATGCTGTCCAGCAGCACCAGATCAATCTTGGAATAGGCCAGAAGGGCGACGGCCTTCTCGCCGTTCTCCGCCTGCACGACTTCGTAGCCCCGGTTGCGCAACCGCGCCGAAAGCCCCTCGCGGTTGAGACGGTTGTCATCCACCACAAGCAGCGCGCCCGCGCTTCGTGGTGCGCCTTGTCCGGGCGGAAGATGATCAGAAGTGACGGTCATGAAAGCGATTGCACCAGCTAGAGTCCGCGGATCGAGCCAAAATTCAAGCCCTCAAACCCTCAAACCCGCCGGCATCATGATCTGACGCGCCTGCTTGCCTGAAGCACGCTGTGCAGCCATGCTGCGGCATCCTGTTCAACCCATGAAATGCTTCAAGGCCGGCCGGCACACAACCCTCCACGCATGGGCGGCGCTTGCTGCCGTGGCGCTGGCCGCCCCGGATTGGGCGGCCGCTGAAAAGCCCGTCGCAAGCACCAACCCCATCCCTGCGGCACAGTCCCAGACGGAGTTCGGACGTCACCGTCATGTGGAATACCTGCCTGGCGACCTGCCCGTCATCCTTTCCGCGCCGCATGGTGGACGGGAAAAACCCGAAGACATCCCTGACCGCAAAGAGGGCACGTTTGCCTTTGACACAAACACCCAGGAACTGGCCCGTGCCATTGCGGAAGCCTTCCACGCCCGCACCGGAAAACGCCCGCACGTGGTCATCTGCCTGCTGCACCGGCGCAAGGTGGACTGCAATCGCGACGTGGGGGAGGCGGCTGCGGGACACCCGCTGGCGGTGGCTGCATGGGAAGACTACCAGGCATTTCTGGATCGCGCCCGTGCCGATGTCGTGAAGCGGTTTGGAAAAGGTTTGTTCATCGACCTGCACGGCCACGGGCACGCGGAGCAGCAACTGGAACTGGGCTATCTGCTCAACCGCGACACACTGGGCAGGGACGATGCCGCACTGGATGAGGCAGGTGTCGTCGCCTCCAGCAGCCTGCGCGCACTGGCGCAAAAGGAAGGAGTCTCCCATGCCAGTCTGATTCGTGGCCCACGCAGTTTGGGCGGGTTGCTCGAGGCGGAAGGGTTTCCCTCAACACCCAGCCCGCGAAATCCAAAGCCCGCCGCACCCTACTTCAATGGCGGTTACAACACGGTCCGCCACGGACGGAATGCCGCGCCTGTGTTCGGCCTGCAAATCGAAACCAACAGCAAGGGCGTCCGCGACACGGCGGAAAGCAGAGAGAAGTTTGCCGGCGCTTTTGTCACAGCGGTGATCACATTCCTGAAGGAACAGGCGGAGGTGGAGTTGCAAAAGACGTCAGAGCCGAATGGCGGTTAGTTAAGGCCCTGAAATTTGCGGGGGCCGCCGTGCCAGCGGC
>CAYQCZ010000382.1:0-4689 GCA_964415955.1 uncultured Verrucomicrobiota bacterium
GAGATCGACCGGTTCGTGCTCGCGCGGCTGGAGACCGAAGGGCTGTCGCCTTCGCCGGAGGCTGCGAGGCATGCGTTGATCCGGCGGTTGTATTTCGATCTGTGGGGTCTGCCGCCCACGCCCGAGGCGGTGGACGCCTTTGTGGGGGACACCTCGCCCGACGCCTACGAGCGGCTGGTGGACCAGCTTCTGGCCGGGCGCCACTACGGCGAGCGCTGGGCCAGGCACTGGCTTGACCTCGTGCGTTACGCGGATTCAGACGGTTACCGCATTGATGATTACAGGCCGCACGCGTGGCGCTACCGCGACTACGTCATCAACGCCTTCAACAAGGACAAGCCCTACGACCGATTTGTGCTCGAGCAACTGGCCGGTGATGAATTGTTCCCCGGCGATCCCGAGGCGCTCACCGCCACGGGCTATCTCACGCATTGGATTTACGAATACAACAGCCGCGATGCCGAGGGTCAGTGGACGATCATCCTCAATGACATCACCGATACCACCGGCGATGTGTTCCTCGGCGCGGGCATGCAGTGCGCGCAGTGCCACGACCACAAGTTTGATCCGATTCTCCGCAAGGATTACTTCGCATTGCAGGCCTTCTTTGCACCGATCTTGCCGCATGAACAGCTCACCGCCGCCACGGCCGGGCAACGCGAGGAACACGCCCGTGCCATGAAGGAATGGGAACAGAAGACTGCGGACATCCGCCGGGAAATCGAAGAGATCGAACAGAAACACCGTGAAAAGGCCGCCAAGGGCGCCATTGAGAAGTTCAACGAGGAGATCCAGGCGATGATCAACAAGCCTGAAGCAGAACGCACGCCCTACGAACAGCAGATCGCCGAGCTGGCCCTGCGCCAGGTGACCTACGAATACAACCGGCTGGATCGAAACATCAAAGGCGAGGAAAAGGACCGCCTGCTGGCGCTGCGCAAGAAACTCTCGGAATTTGAGAAGCTCCAGCCCGGGCCGCTCCCCGTGGTCATGGCCGTGACCGATGTGGGACCCAAGGCACCGCCCACCTTCATTCCCAAGCGCGAGAACGAACCCATCGAACCGGCCTTCCTGACGGTCCTTGGACTGCCCGCTCCCGCCATCCAGCCGCCTGAAGGCGCCCCAAATTCCACCGGTCGGCGCGCAGCACTGGCGCGCTGGCTGGTGCAGCCGGACAACCCGCTCACCGCGCGCGTCATGGTCAACCGCGTCTGGCAATACCATTTCGGCAAGGGGCTCTCCGCCAATGCCAGCGACTTCGGCAGGCTCGGCGAAAAGCCCTCGCACCCGGAACTGCTGGACTGGCTGGCCGCGCGGTTCATGCAGGATGGATGGAGCCTCAAGGCCCTTCACAAGCGGATGCTCATGTCCGCCACCTACCGCCAGTCGGTGACACATCCCGCCCCGGCCATGGCGCGTCTCAAGGATCCTGAAAACCGCCTGTGCTGGCGCAGTCCGGTCCGGCGTCTGGAGGCCGAGCAGATCCGCGATGCGGTGTATGCCGTCTCCGGCGAGCTGAAGCTGGACGCCGGAGGGCCGGGCGTCACCTTCAATGAACCGCGCCGCAGCATCTACTGCCGCATCATGCGCAACACGCGTGATCCGTTGCTGGATGTCTTCGATGCGCCGTTCTGGTTCGCCAGCGCCTCCTCACGCGATGTCACCACCACGCCCGTGCAGTCGCTCCTGCTCATCAACAGCCAGTTCATGCTGCAACGCGCCAGGGCCTTTGCCGACCGCCTGTTGAAGGAGGGATCAATGGATGAGGAACGCCAGGTGGAACGGGCCTATCAACTGGCCTGCGGGCGTCGCCCCACGCGGGGTGAAGTGGCTGCATCGGTGGATTTCATCCGCGCGCAGCGTGACCGGATTGATGTGCGTGAGGCCGGGTCTGCCAGGGCGGCGTTTCTCTACGACAAGATTCCCTATCGCGACGGCCAGGCGGCGGTTGTCTCGCTGGAAGGACCGCAAAACGGCTTTGTCACCACGGACAAACCGGAGCTGATGCCCAACGGCGATTTCACCATCGAAGCCTTTGTGCTGCTGCGGTCCGTGGACGAAGGGGCGGGTGTGCGCACGGTGGCGGCCAAGTGGAGCGGCAAGGGCGGCGAGCCTGGCTGGGGCTTCGGCGTCACCGGCAAGAAATCGCGTCGCAAACCGCAGACACTGGTCCTGCAAATGTATGGAAAGAAGGCCGACGGGTCCTTCGGAGAAGAGGCGTTGTTTTCGGATCAAACCATCCAGCTCAACAAACCGTATTACATCGGTGCTGCGTTGAAGCTGGCCCGCGATGGCAGGCCCGGCGAGGCGTCGTTTTTTGTGAAGGACTTGTCCAACGACGACGAGCCCCTGATGACGGCGAAGCTGCCCGTGCAGACCACGGGCGGTTTCTCGTCCAGTCTTCCGTTCACCATCGGCAGCCGGGGCGCGCGCAGCGGCAGTTTTGACGGGTTGATCGACGATGTGCGCCTGTCCAATGCCGCGCTGGATGTCGGCGCGCTGCTCTTCACCAACGAGCGCATCTCGCAGCACACCGTGGGTTACTGGCAGTTCGAGTCCAAGCCGGATGTCTTCCGCGATGCCACGGGGCATGGGCTGGACATCAAACCGGGCGCGACGTTTGCGAAGGGCAAGGTCGATCCCGCGAAGGCCGCGCTGCTGGACTTCTGCCACGTGCTGCTCAACTCAAACGAATTTCTCTATGTGGAATGAGCCGCCCGTTGACGGGTGCCGGCATCAGGGCGAGAATTGAATCATGCAGGCGACAGCGGCAAAACCGATCACGGTGAATGAGTTCCGGGAACTTCCGGATGGGCCGCCGTATTATCAGTTGATCGAGGGGGATTTGTTCATGTCACCGACCCCGAACTTTTTTCATCAGACCATTGTTCTGAACATTGCACTGATCATACGCAGCCACCTGGCGACAGACCCGCTTGGGACCGTGGTCATATCGCCATCCGATGTCGAGCTGTCGGACCTGAACGTCTATGTGCCCGACCTCTATTATGTTTCGAACGATCGCAAACACATTCTCACCAAGCAGGGTGCCAGCGGCGCGCCTGATTTGGTTGTCGAAGTGCTCTCACCGGCGACGGCCAGATACGACAAGGGGGTGAAGCGGCAGATATATGCGCGCGCCGGCGTGGGCGAACTCTGGCTTGTCGATCCCGATTCCAAAACCGTGACGGTGTATCGTTTCGAGGAATCTGCGGATGCGCCGGTTGGAACTTATGGCACACGCCAGCGCTTCACCTCGCCACTGCTTCCGAAACTCACGATCCAGGTCAGCAAGATATTCCAGTCATGAACCAAGACCCCCGTTGCTTCCGCTTTGATCCCGTGTTCAACCGCCGCGATTTTCTGGCCCGCAGTGGAGCGGGGTTTGGTTCGCTTGCGTTGAGCTACCTGCTGGGCGGCCAGTCACTGGGGGCCTCCCAAGGCAGGGTGGTTTCACCGCTGGCCGCAAAGGACCCGCACCTCAAGCCCCGTGCCAAAAGTGTCATCTTCCTGTTCATGGAAGGCGGTCCCAGCCACATCG
The DNA here is from genome assembly GCA_964415955.1 of uncultured Verrucomicrobiota bacterium. GTDB lineage: Bacteria > Verrucomicrobiota > Verrucomicrobiia > Limisphaerales > CAYQCZ01 > CAYQCZ01. The sequence continues at coordinate 3,542 of CAYQCZ010000382.1, forward strand.
ACCTATTCGATCCCAAGCCGCTTCTGCACAAGCTGGCCGGCAAGCCGATCCCGCCCAGCTTCGGCAAGGTGATCACCGCCATGGGCGAGTTCAACTCGCCGATTCTCGCCGACAAGCGCGAGTGGAAGCAGCACGGCCAGAGCGGCACATGGGTCAGCGACTGGCTCCCGCACACGGCGAAGATGGTGGATGACATCGCGGTCATCCGCTCCTGCTGGGGCAATGGCATCAACCACTCCGCCGGGGTCTGCCAGATGAACACCGGGTCCATTCTCGGTGGACGTCCGTCGCTCGGCGCATGGGTGAGCTACGGTCTTGGAACGGAAAACACCGACCTGCCGGCCTTCGTGGTCATGCAGGACACGCAGTCATCGGTCGTGAACGGACCGCGCAACTGGAGCGCCGGTTTCATGCCCGCGCTGTATCAGGGTATCCGCATCCAGGGCGGCAGCGAGCCCATTCCCAATCTGAACACACCCGAGGGCATCACCGAGGCCCAGCAGCGCGGCAAGCTGGATTTCCTCAAGCAGATCAACCAGCGCTACGCCTCGTTGCATCCGGACCAGACCGAACTGGAGGCGCGCATCGCCAGCTACGAACTCGCCTTCCGCATGCAGGCCGAGGCACCGGACGCGGTGGAACTGGACGGCGAATCCGAAGCCACGAAGCGGCTTTACGGCATGGATCAGAAGGAGACCGCCACCGTTGGCCGCCTCTGTCTGCTGGCACGCAGGCTGGTGGAGCGTGGCACCCGTTTCGTGCAGGTGTATCACGGTTCCGGCAGCAAGTGGGATGCGCACAGCAACATCGAGAAGAACCACACTGAGCTATGCCGGGCCATGGACTGGCCCGTGGCCGGTCTGCTGCGCGATTTGAAATCACGCGGTCTGCTGGATGAGACGCTCGTCGTCTGGGGCGGCGAATTTGGGCGCACGCCCATGAGCGAGAAGGGCGACGGACGCGATCACAACCCGACCGGTTTCACCATGTGGATGGCGGGCGGCGGGGTGAAAGGCGGCCAGACCATCGGCAGCACGGATGAAGTCGGGCTGCACGCCGTGGAAGACCGGCTGCACATCCACGACCTTCATGCCACCATCCTGTGGCTGATGGGCATTGAAAGCCTGAAGCTGAATTACAGATACAAG
>CAYQCZ010000383.1:0-4680 GCA_964415955.1 uncultured Verrucomicrobiota bacterium
ACTCAACAGCCGTCAGCGCATCGCCCTGATCCTGTCAGGCTCGCTGTTGGGCCTGCTGGCTGGGTGGCTGATGTTCCGACCTTCTTTCGTGCTTCACGACCGGGATGCCTTTCATCTTTATGTCCTGGGCGGCTCCTCGGCGTGGGGCGAACCCTACGCCCCGCATGTCGAGCACCTTCTGGGACGGCTTGTGTCCATGCAATTTGACGGACGGCTGGCGGGACGTCGTGTGAAGGTCCACACACCGGCCGAGCCCGGCGCCCACCTGCGCTTGCAGGAACCTGCCATCAAGGCCATCGAAACCCGGCGGCACAGGCCCGGCACGGCATTGGTGCTGATTTACTCCGGCCACAATGAATTCATCCGCCTGGATGATCATCGTGATCTTCGTGACAACCCCAGACGGTTGGTGGATGAACCAATCGTCAAACCGGATGAGCGCGCGTCAATCCTGCAGTCGCATATGGACACGCTGGCGGAGTTCACGGAGCGCCTCGCCCGTGCCGGTGTGCCAGTCATCATATCCACGGTTGCAGCCAACATCGGCGACTGGGACCCCAACCGGTCCGTCATTGAGAATCCCGGCCAGGCCGCCGCCGTCGGGAGACTCCATCACCAGGCGCGGGCCGCTTACGCTGCAAAGGACTGGCAGGCCTGCGAAGCCGCGCTTCAGGAACTGCTGTCCATCGAACCCGGCTTCGCCCATGCGCATTTTCTGCTGGGCAAAACACTGCAAATGACCGGACGTCTTCAGGAGGCCAGGCTTCATCTGGACCGCGCCAACGAGCTGGATGCCAACCCGACACGCGCGCTCCTCTGGCAAAACGATGCCATCAGACGCTTCTGCCACGAGAACGGCATCCCTCTGGCGGATTCGCTCAAGGCGCTCGAGGCCGCCTCGCCCGGAGGCATCATCGGCACAAACCTGATCTGGGACAATGTCCACCCGCGGCTCGAAGCGTTCCGGATCATCGCCAGTGTCCTCGCAGAGCAGGTCTCGCAAGTCACGGGCGATCCCTGCTCGCATCCCCTGCCCCGCCAGGAGATTCTGGAACGACGCCTCGGTGTGGACCGTGAATTGATGGCCGTCATTTACGCCGGACGCGGACAGACCTGCTACGGTCATGCGACACGAACATGGGACGCCTCGCTGCGGCTGTCACTTGCCGAAACCTATTTTCGAAATGCCCTCGCGATCACACCCCAGGAGGCTGACATTCTCTGCTCGGTCGCGGTCATGCAGTTGATGCGCGGCGAAACGGAAAACTCCCTGGCCACATGGCGTGAAGCCTTCAAGCTGGATGCCGGGACGGCGCAGCGCCGCATTGGCAACCTGTATGTGAGGCAGTTGTTCAGGCGGCAGGGCATCACGGACGCCATGGCGGTGCTCCAGCCGTAGGCGCTCACTTTTTGCGGAAAACGATGACGTGCTGCCGCGGAAGTTTGCGGATGGTTTCCACCCATTCCAGGGGCATCACGCTCATCTCCTTCCTCACCTGGGCTTCGGACATCTTGTGCAGGCGCTTGATGGGCACCTCCGGGTCTTCCATGCGATATTCCACGAACACCACGCGCCCCCCGGGTTTCAGTGAATGGCAGATGGCCTGCATCATTTCATACGGATGGTCGAATTCATGATACACGTCCACCATGATCACCAGGTCCATCTCCCCTTCGGGCAGCTTGGGATCGGTGATGGTTCCGAGCACGCCCTTGACGTTGTTGACGCCCATGGACTTCATCTTCGCCTCCAGGAGATCCAGCATCTCCTGCTGGATGTCCACGCCATAAACAACGCCCTTCTTTCCCACCTTCTGCGCCATGCGCCAGCTGATGTAGCCCGTCCCGGCACCAATGTCCGCCACCTTCATCCCTTCCTTTATGCCAAGTGATTCGATCAACAGGTCCGGCCGTTCCTCATCCACACGCTCGGGCCGTTCCAGCCAGTCCGCGCCCTGGTGCCCCATCACATGGGCAATCTCACGTCCCATGTAGAACTTGCCGATGCCATCGCGGGAGGGCGCACCTTGCTCGTAACGCGATCCGCCCTTGGACGGACCATCCGCCGCCGATCCAGGCCAGATGACACCGACGAGAAGAACGCTGGAAATCGTGCGCACGCATGCCGACCTGAAGGAGTTCATGGCCGGACTGTAACCACGAACCCCTCATTCTGGCAATGGATGGCGCAACCCCCTTCCGCCGCACTCCGCGCTCAGGCCACCAGCACTTCCGCAATTTGCACCGCATTGAGCGCGGCGCCCTTCAACAACTGATCTCCGCTCACCCAGAAGCACAGCCCGTTATCCATCGCGCAATCCATGCGCAACCGGCCCACGGCGCAGTTGTAACGCTCGGACGTGTCCAGCGGCATGGGATACACCTTGTTCTGAGGATCATCCACCAGGTCCAGCCCCGGCGCGCGGCCCAGCACTTCGCGGGCGGCCTCCACGGTCACCGGCTTCTCAAACTCTGCGCTCACAGCCACCGAATGCGACCGATACACCGGCACGCGCACACAGGTGATGCTCGCCCGCAACGTGGGATGATGCATGATCTTGCGGCCCTCGTTCTGGAGCTTCATCTCCTCCTTCGTGTAACCATCGGGCAGGAAAGAATCCACATGCGGCAGCACATTGAAGGCGATCTGGTGTGGATACACCTCCTTCGTCACCGCCTCGCCCCGCACGATCTGGCCCACCTGACGCTCCAACTCCTCCAGCGCCTTCGCGCCCGTGCCGGACACCGCCTGATAGCTGGAGGCAAACAGCCGCTTCACGCCGAACGCCTTGTGCAATGGATACAACGCCATCAGCGTGATCGCCGTCGTGCAGTTCGGATTGGCGATGATGCCCTTGTGCAGCTTCACATCCTCCGCGTTGATCTCCGGCACCACCAACGGCACATCCGGGTCCATGCGGAACGCGCTGGAATTATCCACCACCACGCAGCCAGCCTTCGCGGCGATCGGGGCAAATTCCTTTGAAATGCCGCCGCCCGCGCTGAACAGCGCAATGTCGATGCCGGCAAACGAATCCTTGGTCAGTTCGGTCACGGTCACGTCCTGGCCGTTGAAGGGCAGTTTCTTGCCCACGGACCGCGCCGAGGCCAGCAAGGTGAGCTTGCCCACCGGAAACCGGCGCTTCTCCAGCGTCTTGATCATCTCGATGCCCACGGCTCCCGTGGCACCAACCACTGCAACATGCGGCGTTTTGTTCATAAACAAGGCGCGGGACTATATCGACCGGCAAATGGGTGTCAATTGGCGCGCAATCCCTTCCAAGATGATGCCAATCCGTCTGAACCGCGAATCTTCGCTGACGAACGCTGATGGATCAGATGCACTTTCCTTCCCGATGGGGTGGACATTGTGAAGCCTGACTTCCGGAAGGACGCGCTACGCGAGTCCCTGACATACCCCTCTGAACGTTCGACGTTGAGCGTTGGACGTTGAAAGTTGCTCCCCATTGGTCCTTGGACCTTGCTCCTTGGACAACCCTCCGCCCTGGCGCTGGGCAGCTTCATCGCATGGAACCGCCTCTCAGGCGGACGGCTGGACGGAAGGGTTTTCCAGGTTTGGGAAATACTTCTGCGGAAAGCCGTGCAAATCTTTCAACTTCTTATCTGTGTGGAACAGGCAAACGCCTTCTACCTTCGCCCATGCCGCAAGTGACCGATCAACCATGTCTCCATGCCGCCAATCCCACAAACCCGCCTGCCTGGAGACATCATAATTCATCAGGGCAGGGCGATAACCCTGCAAACTTCTTTCCAACCACTCTTTTGGATCAGGGACGGGCAAGAGATGCCTTTTGTGCCTCCATTTGAAGAGCATTTCCATGACGCTTAGAGGGCTAAGATACCACTCCTTAACATTTTCAAGGGCCTTTTCAAGGGACGGATGCAAAGGCAACCCATGATAACGCCGCCACCATATTCCTGAGTCAATCAACGCCTTCATCATTCAGAGTCAAAAGCTGGCTCATCCGGGTCTATGCCCTGAAAAAGTTTGGGATCAAGAGGCTTTTCGGATATAGGCGGCGGGCCGGAATAATTTACAGGAACCACCCTGAAATCATCCACGCCTTCATTGGTAACAATCACATCCACCCCGGCCTTTGCCTGTTGCACAAAGGGCCTTGGGTTGTTTTTGAAAACCGCTGTCGGAATTCTTATTGCTGCACTCATGGGCTTAACTTAGCCCACACCAAACACCTTTCAAGGACATTTCAGGACACTTTGCCCCGGACAGTTTTTCCAGCCTCTTTTTTGCTGTCCCTGCCCTTCCCTGTCCGCTTTTGCGCGGTTTACAGGCGGACAACGGAACAATCAGGCCACCGGCCAACCTCGTAAGAAACAAGGATCAACCGTCCTGGCTTTGGCTATCACCCTCCGACGCGCAACGGCCTGCGCGCCCTGCCACCCGAGATTGCCCTCATCGCCTTTCGCCCTTTGAACGTTCAATGTTGAGCGTTGAAAGTTCGACGTTGCTCCCCCGGTGGGGCGAGAGTCCCTCGAGCCCTGACTTCCCTCATCCTCATCATCGTTCTCGCCCTCGTTCTCGCCCCCACATCCTGTCACTCCTGTTCATCCTGTCTCAATCTCCGGCTCCGCTGATCGACGCTCCTTTGTGTCTTCGTTGCTTTGTTGTTTTCCCTCATTCGGAAGGACGAGTTACGC
>CAYQCZ010000384.1:0-4672 GCA_964415955.1 uncultured Verrucomicrobiota bacterium
CAGGGACCTGAACCCCCCGAAGCTGCTGGATGTGCGCAATCCGGACGAGGAGGCGATTGCTGCCATCCCTGGTGCGCGATTGATACCCTTGGGGGAGCTGTTCGGACGCGTCCACGAACTGGCAGACTGGCGCGATGAGGAGATCGTCGTGTTCTGCCACCACGGTGTGCGCAGCCTGCAGGCCATTGGCTTTCTCCAGCAGGCCGGATTCGACAAACTGACGAATCTGGCTGGTGGCATTGATGCCTGGAGCCTGGAAGTGGATGCATCCGTGCCCCGGTATTGATTTCAACGGGTCATTTCCTTTTTCCATTTCTCTCTGTTTTCAAAGCGTGTTTAATGCGGTCCGCATGATCACCCGCAGGGCACGCATCAGGCGGGACACGAAAGAAACCCGCATTACGCTTGAGTTGAACGTGGATGGCACGGGCAAGTCCACGATCCGCACCGGCGTCCCGTTTTTCGACCACATGCTGACGCTGTTTGCAAAGCATGGCGTCCTGGATCTGAAGCTCCGCTGCAAGGGCGACCTGGAGGTGGACGCCCACCACACGGTGGAGGATTGCGGCATCGCGCTGGGCCAGGCGTTTGCCCAGGCGCTTGGGGACAAACGTGGCATCAGGCGCTATGGCGCGGGTTTCCACCCCGGAAATCCCTTCACGGGCGAGGCGTATGTGCCGATGGACGAGTGTCTGGCCCGATGTGTGATCGATTTCAGCGGACGGCCCTGTCTGGTGTGGAGGGGCATGGATGACCTTTCCCAGCGCCGGATCAGCAAGGCGGAGAGAGAGCAGGACATGTCCAGCGCGTTTCGATTCGGACTGGCACGGGAGTTTTTCCAGGGGTTTGCCAACGAAGCGCGGTGCAACCTGCACCTTGAGCTGCTCTACGGGGGCGAACCGCATCATGTGGTGGAGTGCCTCTTCAAGGCGTTCGCCAAGGCGGTGGACTTCGCCTGCCAGCGCGACCCCCGGACTGGCAATGCCGTGCCGTCAACGAAAGGAAGGCTCTAAGCGGTCGATTTCATGGCCAAGGCGATTGATTACACGCAGGCGGACGACACCCGGCTGGTGAACCATTCCCAGCGGGGTGACATGCTCGCGTTCGAGGAGTTGGTGGCGCGTCACCGGGACAAGATTTATGCCCGGGCTTACAGCATGGTGCGGAGCGAGGAGGAGGCGCTGGACCTGTCCCAGGAAGCCTGGATCAAGGCGTGGCAGCGATTGAAGCAGTTTCAGGGCGACTCCAGCTTTGCGACGTGGATGACCCGGGTCACCATCAATGTGTGCCTGGACTATCTCCGCAAAAAGAAAAGGGAGCGCGCGGAGTCCATCGAACAACTGGATGAAGAACTCGGAGGCGTGGAACGTCAAATGCCCGTCGATGTGCCAGACCCGCTCGAAGGACTTGATCGGGAGGAGTTAAGGGCGCGAATCGACGTGGCGCTCGGGCAGCTTTCCGAAACCCACAGGACATCGCTGATCTTGCATGAATTCGAAGGCCTTGAATACAAAGAGATCGCCAAACGTATGGAATGTTCCATCGGCACGGTGATGTCCCGGTTGTTTTACGCGAGGCGAAAGATGGCGAGCCTGCTGGCAGGTTTGAGAAGAGAAAGAGAAAAACAATGAAAACGGACCAGGATCTGAAGATTCAGGCGTATGTGGATGGTGAGCTTTCAAGCGCCGAAACCGCAGGCGTGGCGGCATTGCTGGAAAAGGATGCCAGCCTTCAGGCCATGGCTGATTCCCTTGGCCGCACCTCGCGCCTGCTCAAGGAGAACGAACCCGTCCGCTCGCTGCCCGAATCCCGCGAGTTCTACTGGTCCAAAATCGCCCGTGAGATTGAGCAACTGGAGGCGGCGAAGTCACGCCCGGCCCCCACGCCTGCGGCCAGCCTGCTGTGGCGCTGGCTGGCACCCGCCTTCGGTGTGGCGGCAGTGGTTGCCCTGATCGTCCTCAAAAATGCCGGACCTGGCATGGAAATGGCTTTGACTGAAGTGCACATGGCCACCCCGGACATGGGATCCGTCACCTTTACGGATCAGGAGGCCGGCGTGCGAATGATCTGGATTTACGACAGGTCATCGAATCCGTTTACAGAACCGGCTTCCGCTGTTACAACGCAGCCTCAATGACTCCAATTTCATCTGGCATGGCCCCCGGTTCCTGGTTTCGCCTGCTTTTGCTGAGCGTGCTGGTGCTTCCCACATGCCTGCTGCTGGCAGGCGACCTCTCCTTGGAGGCCAAACTCATCTGGGCGTCGAACGAGCCGAATTCTCCTGATCCGAATCACAAAAAACTCGATTCCGAGCTGACCAAATGGCTCGAAAAACACCACGCTTGGAAATACTACTTCCAGGAGAACGTGCAAAAAGTGGCTTTGAAAGGCACGGCACCGACCAAGGTGCAGATGAGCAAGGAATGCCGCCTCGAAATCACCCATCTCGGCAATTCCCGGATCGAGGTGAAACTCTACGGCAAGGACAAGCTCGTGGCCCGCGTGGTGGATGAAGTCCCCACAAACAACCGTCTGGTCATTGCCGGTGATTCGAAGAGTGACACAGCCTGGTTCATTGCCATCAAGCAGACCACCGGAAAATAACCCCGGCTTCCCCCACAGGCTGGTTCGATGTTTTCACCCCCTCTCCCATGTCTTGCTGAACATGGTAGGATCGACGGCATTCTGCGAATACAGGCGATACAACAAACACAATCTGTTTGGCGCTGCCGGAAAGAACACCACAAAACATTGTGGTTTTGGCGCGTTCAACCCTCGAAATAGTGGTTGTGCCATCGAGGCAGTTTCGATAAGTTTTCCTCCGCTCTACATGTGGGTCCGGGGCTCCGACAAACCGCCCGGTTTCACCCGGTAGAAAACCCTTATGTCCGTCCCTGAATCCGAGAGTTACGACGCATCGAAACTGGGCAAACTGGAAGGCTTGGAAGCCGTCCGGAAAAAGCCCGGCATGTATATCGGCGGCACGGATGAACGCGCCCTTCACCACTGCGTTTCCGAAGTGTTGGACAATTCCGTGGATGAGCACCTGGCGGGTCATTGCACCCGGATCGACGTCACCGTCCACGTCGATGGTTCCATCTCCATACGTGACAACGGGCGCGGCATCCCGGTGGACGAGCATCCCCAGTATAAGATTCCCGGCGTGGAACTGGTGCTGACCACCCTGCACTCGGGGGGCAAATACGGCCAGGGCGGCTACAAATTCTCCGGCGGAACTCACGGTGTCGGCGCCAAGTGCGTCAACGCCGTGTCCGAGTGGTTCGAGGTGGAGGTGTCCCGGAACAATCTCGTCCACCACATGGAGTTCGAGCGCGGCAAAACCATCAAGAAGCTTGAGGTCATCGGCAAGGCGAAGGAAACAGGGACACTGATCACCTTCAAACCGGACCCTGAGATTTTCAGGGAGACGACCGTGTTCAAGGCCGAGACCATCAGCCAGAGGCTTCGCGAACTGGCGTTCCTGAACTCAGGCCTGGAGATTTCATTTCTGGACGAGCGGGAGGAATCCCCGGAACAGCATGTTTATTATTACAAGGACGGCGTGGAGGAATTCGTCCGCCAGCTCAACAAGAGCAAGTCGCCGCTCCACCCAAAACCCATAGGCTTCAGGAAGGAATCGCACGTCGTGACCGACGACAAGAGGGTCGAAGTCCATGTCGAAGTCGTCCTGCAATACAACGACTCCTACAATGACCAGGTGCTCTGCTACACCAACACTGTGCACAATCCGGATGGCGGTGCGCACTTGTCCGGGTTCCGGAGCGCAGTGACACGCTCCATCAATCAGTATGCCAGGCAAAACAATCTGCTGAAGGACAAGGATCCGCAGATCACCGGCGACGACGTCCGTGAGGGTTTGACTGCCGTGATCTCCGTGAAACACAGCGATCCCAAGTTTGAGTCACAGACCAAGGTGAAGCTGATTTCACCCGAAGTCGATGGCATCGTCAGTTCCATCGCCTACGAAGGGCTGATGACCTACTTTGACGCGAACCCACCGGTCGCCAAGCGCATCGTTGAAAAGGCGTTGAACGCCGCGCGAGCCCGTGAAGCCGCCCGCAAGGCCCGCGAGGCAGTCCGCAAGACCGCCCTCACCGGCGGAGGCCTTCCAGGCAAGCTGGCAGACTGCTCCGATCGCGATCCCGCCAACACCGAGCTTTACATCGTCGAGGGTGATTCCGCAGGCGGCTCCGCCAAGCAGGGCCGTGACAGAAAGTTCCAGGCCATCCTCCCAATTCGCGGAAAGCTGATCAACGTGGAGAAGGCGCGCCTCGACAAGGTGCTCCAAAACAACGAAATCCGCACCATGATCACGGCCGTGGGCACGGGCATCGGCGCCGGCGAAGGCGAAGGAGCCTTCAACCTCGAAAAGCTGCGTTACCACAAGATCATCATCATGACCGACGCCGACGTGGACGGCTCGCACATCCGCACCTTGCTGCTGACCTTCTTTTACAGGCAGATGACCGACCTCATCAAAGGTGGCTACGTTTACATCGCCCAGCCGCCGCTCTATTCCATCACGCGAAAAAAGCGCACGGAATACGTCGATGATGACATTCAGCTGAACCGCATCTTGATCCAGATTGCGACCGAGGAGGTTCGCCTGCGCAACCTGGCGGACGACAGGGAATTCAGCCAGAAACAGCTC
>CAYQCZ010000385.1:0-4662 GCA_964415955.1 uncultured Verrucomicrobiota bacterium
TTCTTGCTCGGGCCGTCCACGGTCTTTTGTGTGGCGGTATAGGCGTGAACGGTGGTCATCAGGCCTTCCTCAATGCCGAAGCCTTCCTTGAGGAGCACATGGACGAGCGGCGCGAGGCAGTTCGTGGTGCACGAGGCATTGGAGATGATGTGGTGCTTCGCCGGGTCATACTTGTCGTGGTTCACACCCATCACAACAGTGATGTCCTCATTCTTGCCGGGAGCGGAGATGATGACCTTCTTGGCACCGGCGGTAATGTGGCCTTTGGCCTTTTCGGCGTCCACGAACAGTCCGGTGGATTCGATCACGACATCCACGCCGAGCGCCTTCCAGGGCAGGTCGGCAGGAGTCTTGCCGCTCACCACGAGGATGTCCTTGCCGTTCACGACGAGCACGTCGTCCTCGGCCTTGTCAGCGGCGGATTTTTTGGAACCCACCGTGCCGTTGAAACGGCCTTGTGTGGAATCGTATTTCAAAAGATAGGCGAGGTTGTCGGCGGGAACGATGTCGCCCACGGCGACAACTTCGATGTCCTTGCCCACGAGGCCCTGTTCAATCATGGCGCGAAAGACCAAGCGGCCAATGCGACCAAATCCGTTAATTGCGACTTTAACTGCCATAGTTTGTTTTCAGGTTCATGTGGGCAGGATTGCCCAACAGGCGCGGCATGTTAAGGGTGCTCCCCCCACCGTCAACGAGAAATCCAGTGGGATGCATGCCGGCCGGGCGGGTTGATCGTTCTGCACAAGGTCCGGGTCACATTGGTCATGATCGGCATGGCAGCCGGAGCCGGCGTCAGACATTTCACACGGTGTGCAATGGCACGGTGTGCAATGGCATTGACTGCGCTGGACCGTGCGGGCGAACGTCCGGCATGCGAAACTTGCTGCGACGGCTCACCGTGTCATGGCTGCCTGCCCTCCTGATGGCGTGCCTGTTTACCGCGGGCTGCGCCTCCTTTCCCAAGCCGGGAGAATTGGATCTCGTCGTGGTGAACCTGCAGTTGAGAAACGCCACGGCCTTCGAGACGACGGCGGTGTTCACGGTGCGAGCGGAAAATGAAAGCCCCGAGCCGCTCACCCTGACCGGTGGCGTGTTCAGGTTCGCCATCGACGGACGCCAGATCGGCAAGGGCATCTGGAACGACCGCGTGGAGCTTCAACGCCTGGGGACCAGCACCTTTCCAGTGGAGGTTCACCTGAGCAATCTCGCCATGGCCACCCGGATCAAGGGCATCGCCGAGGCCAAAGCCACGGACATCCGCACGGAGGCAACCCTGTTCGCCACCACCGGCGGCAGGGAGCGGCGCATCCGCCTGGTCAAGGAATCCCGGCTGGATTCCAAGGACTTCACACCCGCAAAATAACCGGCACAGGCATGACCAACGCCGGCATATACGTCTTCCATGGCTGAGACCATTCCCGACATCCGTTCCCTCACCCGGGAGGAGCTTTCGCCGGTCTTCACCGAATGGGCCGAGCCCGGTTATCGGCTGGATCAACTGCTCGGCTGGTTGCACCGCAAACGGGTGACCTCCTGGGAGGGCATGTCGAACCTTCCCAAATCCCTGCGTGAACGCCTGGCCGCGCGTTTCTCACTGCAATCGCATGAACTTGTGCGCAAACAGGGTTCTGACGACACCACACAAAAATTCCTCTGGCGGCTGGCGGACCATGCACTCGTCGAGAGCGTGCTCATCCCCGCCAACCCGGCGCTGTATGGCGACCGCGCGGACCGCCATACACTTTGCGTCTCCACGCAGGTGGGCTGTGCCTATGGTTGCAAATTCTGCGCCAGCGGTCTTGACGGCTGGAAGCGCAACCTCCAGCCCCATGAAATCGTGGAGCAGGTGCTGGCGGTGGAACGCTGGGCGGCGGAGTCCAGCAAGCAGTCATCCTCCAGCACCGGACAGATGCCGAAGAAGGAGCGATTGGTGGACAACCTCGTCATCATGGGCATGGGTGAGCCGCTGGCCAATTACGACAACCTGATCAAGGCACTGGCCATCCTGAACGCGCCATGGGGTGCCGGGATCGGAGCGCGCAAGATCACCATCTCCACCAGCGGCCTTGCGCCACAGATTCGCAAACTGGCCGAGGAACATTTCCAGTTTCGGCTGGCCATTTCCCTGCACGGCGCGACCGATGACGTTCGCGGCCAGATCATGCCCGTGAACCGGAAATACCCGCTTGCCGAACTGACCGCCGCCTGCGAGCACTACATCAAGCGCAAGGGCAAGATGATCACGCTGGAATACATCTTGATCCACGGCGTGAACGACAGTCTTGAGCAGACGAAGCCACTGGCTGAACTGGCCCGCCGCCTGCACGCCAAGGTGAATCTGATTCCATACAACCGCGTCGAGGGCCTGAACTGGGAACGCCCGGACATGGAAACCCAGGAGTCATTTCTGCAATCATTGGAACGATCGGGCATCACCGCCACTCTGCGCCGTGAGAAAGGCCACGACATCGACGCCGCCTGCGGACAACTGCGTTTGAAAACAGAACGTGAACTGGCGGGGGTTGAAGTTTAGACTGAACCCGTGAAGAGACAAAGGAAACCGCGGTTGCCACTTCCGGAGAGGGCCTTGCGTATGCGTCGCCGAATCGGCAACGTGCCCGGACTCAGCGAGGATGAGGTGGCGCTTCACGCGCTCGGCCTGGCCGCAACACCAGAGGAACGATGGCAACTCGTGAGACAGCACCTGAAATTGTTCAGCTCATCAGCCAGCTGAACGATGCGGGCATTCCCTTCATGCTGGTGGGCATGACCGCCGCCAACTTGCAGGGGGTTCTGGCAACGACGTTGGATGTGGACATCTGGGTGGGGTTGCCGCCCCGACAATACATGAAGGTTATCAATATCTGCCATCGACTCGGTGCGACACTTCGCAGCCCAAACAAAGTGTATCTAAGGGATGGAACCCCTGTGGATTTCATCTACGAAGTCACTGGCCTTGGAAGCTTCAAACGGGAGGTGCGAAGTGCTCTGACGATTGATTTTCATGGAACGACCCTGTCTGTTTTGCCCTTGGATCGTATCTGCGCAAGCAAACGGGCTGCGGCAAGAGACAAGGACAAGTTGCACATACTGATGATTGAACAACTGCTGAGCTGCAAATCGACTGGTGATACTCCCAAACAACGCAGTGTTAGAGCGCGGAAGACAAGGAACTGAACTGTCTTGAATTCAGGCATACCATGATTGCACTGATTGATTACGGCGCGGGCAACCTGCGCAGCGTTTACAAGGCCTTGAAATTCGTCGGGGCCGATGTCCGCATCGTCACCAGGCCGGAGGAAATCCCCGGCGCAAGTGCCGTCGTGTTGCCTGGTGTGGGTGCCTTCGATGACTGCATCAACGCCCTGCAACGCCAGGAACTGCTGGCCGCCAGCCGCGACTGGATTCGGGCAGGGAACCTGTTCCTGGGCATTTGCGTGGGCTATCAGGCCTTGTTCGAGCGCAGTGAGGAGTTCAACAGTTGCGCCGCCGGTCTTGGAGTCTTTGGGGGCAGCGTCATCCGATTTCCCGATGAGCCCGGTTTGAAAATCCCGCAGATTGGATGGAACCAGATCGAGATCACCCGGCCCGACTGCCCCATTTACCAAGGCATCGCCGACGGCAGCTATGTTTATTTCGTCCACAGCTTTCACCCCGAGCCCGCGGATAAATCCATCATTGCCACCCGCACCACCTACGGGCGCACCTTTGCCTCGTCCGTCTGGCACGGGCATGCCTTTGCCACGCAGTTTCACCCGGAGAAAAGCCAGGCCGTGGGGCTCAAGCTGCTCAAGAATTTCGTGGGATTAACCAAGCCATAAGCGGTGGGGTATCTGATCTGGCCTTAGGTTCCAGCCATCGTAGCCAAACCGTTCGCTGCTGACCTGTTCGTCGCCGTTGGTGCTGGAGTTCCATGTCCACACCGTTTTGCCCGCGCGACGCCCCTGCCAATCGTAGCTGAAGAACAGTTTCTTCAGCGCACCGGCGGGCAAATCCTCCCACGCCTCCATACCCACCAGCCGGTTTTATGAACTGGGGAAAGTGTCTTGTGCCGTGGTTGCGACGCAATGCTCACACCGTTGACCGGAGTGCGCCATTCCAGGGCGCAGGATCGCATGCGTGACAAACCGCATTACTGATCAACCCGGCCGCATGGGTCGGCCACGCTTCTGCGGCCAGGATGGCCGCACACCGGAGAACAGCCCCATGGGGGCGACATCTTTGTAGCACTGGGCCGAAGAAAGAAATCAAGCTCCGTAGGAGCGGCATATGCCGCCCCCGCTTGCCCGCCGAAATCGGATGAAGGTGGGATGGGGCTTGAAGGAAATAATGGCGGGTGTGAACTACAGCGATGTCGCTCCTTACGGAGCTTGGGAAGGCAGGCCGTGTCACTCCGTGACCGCCGGGCTTGGGAGGAGACGCCTCACCGAGGCGTCTTTACGCTGACGCTTGTTGTAGAGACGGGCCGGTGGGCCGTCTCCATGGTGCGGCGGTCAGGGAACTGCCCTGCCCATCACGCCACGCCTTCATGCCAAATGACATGCCGGGTTCAACCACGCTCAAGCAGCATGGCAAAAAGATGCGCGGCAGAAAGATGGTGAAGGGAATCTTGTTGCCCCCATGTTGTTGCTGCTTTCCAACTCAAAGAAGTGCCGGTTT
>CAYQCZ010000386.1:0-4656 GCA_964415955.1 uncultured Verrucomicrobiota bacterium
AATCCACCACGCACACCAGGACGGAGAAGGATCCCTGGTGTGAGCTGGATCTGGGTTCGGAAATGCCAGTGGAGGAGATTGTCATCTGGAACCGCAGTGACGGCGGCGTTTTCACCCGGCTGAGCAATTTCAAGGTGCTCGCACTTGGGGCCGATCGGAAGCCCGCCTTTCAAACCACGGTGCGTGAGCCTCCGAAGCATTCTTTGAAGCTGGCGCTCGCCGGCCTTCAAAGTGTGGCTCTGGTGAATGCGACCGCCACTTACAGCCAGCAGGATTTTGATGTCTCAAAGTCTGTGGACGGCAGGAGCGACGCGCGCGCTGGCTGGGCCGTGGGCGGAGCCACGGGCCGTGCGCACACCGCCATTTTTGAAACTGGTGGCAGGACGGGCGATGGGGGCGGTGCCGAACTGACTTTCACCTTGCGGCAGATTTATGGCGGCGGCGCCACGATTGGAAGGTTTCGCATTTCGGTCACCAGACAGCCGCGCCCCGTTCGTGTCCTGCCGCCCGAGATCCAGTCGGTCCTGGCAGTTGCGGTTGACATGAGGAGCCCGGGCCAGCGCGGCCAGTTGGAGAATTATTTCCGGCCCTTTGCGCCGTCATTTGCCAGGGTCAACCAGCAGCTTGCCGCCAAGCAGAAGGAACTCGCCGCCATCAAACCTGTCCAGTTGCCGGTCATGCAGGAGGTTTCAGCCGACAAGCGCCGTGAAACGCGCATTCAAATCCGGGGCAACTTCCTCGATCTCGGAGAGAAGGTGGAACCCGGCTTTCCTTCGGCCTTCACCACAGGATTGGTTTCCAGCGGGTCTGAAAGTCAGTCAGCCGATCCCTGCACGAAGCCGGGGCGAGACACCCGGTCGAACCTGAATGGGACAGGGAGGATGCCCGCCATGCCCACGCGTCTTGAGGCCGCACGATGGTTGGTGAGCCCTGACAATCCGCTCACCGCCCGGGTGGCGGTCAACCGCATCTGGGCACAGGTGTTTGGCACGGGCATCGTGGAAACCGAGGAGGATTTCGGCACGCAGGGACAGTTGCCAACGCATCCCCAGTTGCTGGACTGGCTGGCGCTGGAGTTCATGGAATCGGGCTGGGACATCAAAGCACTCATCAAGCAGATCGTATTGACCCGCACCTACCAGCAATCTTCTGTTACCACCCCGGAGCACGTGGAGAAGGATCCGCAGGCACGGTTGCTGTCACGTTATCCGCGCCGTCGCCTCGATGCTGAAGGCGTGCGTGATCAGGCTTTGGCGTTGAGCGGGTTGCTGTCTCCGAAGCTGGGCGGTCCGAGTGTGTATCCGCCGCAGCCGGATGGATTGTGGCGCGCGGCATTCAACGGGCAGCGTGATTATCCCACCAGCAAGGGCGAGGACCGTTACCGTCGTGGCATCTACACCTTCTGGCGGCGCACCACCCCGTATCCCAGCATGCAAACCTTCGACGCGCCCAGCCGCGAGTCATGCAGCATTCGACGTCTTCCCAGCAACACTCCGTTGCAGGCATTCGTGACCTTGAACGATCCGGCCTTTGTGGAAATGGCGCAGGCACTGGCACGGCGGATGGTTCGTGAGGGCGGCGCATCCGCTTTCGACAAGGCGCGGTATGGCCTGGAGCTTTGCCTCGTGCGGACGGCCAGCCAGGAACAGGTGCAAGCCCTGGTGAATCTCTATGAGCAGGAACTTGGCAAATATGGTTCCGATGCGCAGGCGGCCTCCAAGATGGCCACGGTTCCTCTTGGTCCGCTGTCGGATGGCATGAACATGGCCGAGGCTGCGGCATGGACCGTGGTGGCCAACGTGCTGTTGAACATGGACGGCGTGCTGACGAAAGGGTGACCTCATGAATTTGCAATTGGAACAAGCCCGTCTCCAAACCCGCCGCACCTTCTTCGGGAACACTGGACTTGGCATTGGTGCGATGGCGCTTGGCTCATTGATGTCGGGCAGGGCGGGGGCGGCAGGCAATGTTGCCGGCAAGGATTCGGCAGCGAAAGTCCTGCATCATCCACCTCGTGCCAAGGCCGTGATCTACCTGCACATGTCCGGCGCACCGCCTACGCTCGATCTCTTCGATCCGAAGCCCATGCTCACCAAGCTGCACATGAAGCCCTGTCCCGAATCGCTCATCAAGGGTGAGCGCTTCGCCTTCATCAAGGGCGTGCCCAAGATGCTGGGTTCCCAGCACAAGTTTGCGCGGCACGGACAGTCCGGCATGTGGATGAGTGAGATTCTTCCGCACATGGCCGGCATTGTGGACGACATCTGCCTGATACGCTCCTTGCACACACCCGAGTTCAATCACGCGCCCGCCGAGCTGTTCCTCTATACCGGCAACCGCCTCGCAGGCAGCGCCAGTATGGGATCGTGGCTGACGTATGGACTTGGCTCGGAAAATGAAAACCTTCCTGGATTCGTCGTGCTGCTCAGCGGTGGCACCGATCCCACGGGTGGAAAGAGCTTGTGGAGCAGCGGCTTTCTGCCGGGTGTTCATCAGGGCGTGCAATGCCGCACATCGGGCGAACCCATTTTGTTTTCCAGCAATCCCGATGGCATGGACCGCAGCACACGCCGCCGCAGTCTGGACGCGTTGGCGAAGCTGAACGAGCTGGAGGCCCGGACCTTTGGCGATCCGGAGACGCTCACCCGCATCCAACAATACGAACTGGCCTATCGCATGCAGATTGCCGTGCCGGAGGTGTTCGACATCTCGCGCGAGTCGGAGTCCACGCTCACTGCCTACGGCGCGAAACCGGGCGAAGGCTCCTTCGCCAACAACTGTCTGCTGGCGCGGCGGCTCGTGGAGAAAGGCGTGCGCTACGTGCAGCTTTACGACTGGGGCTGGGACATGCACGGCACGGGCAAGGACAACGATCTTGTGGAAGGTCTTCCCAAGAAATGCCGCGATGTGGATCAGGCCGCCGCCGCGCTGGTGCGTGACCTCAAGCAGCGCGGCATGCTGGACGAAACGCTTGTCGTCTGGGGCGGCGAGTTTGGGCGCACGCCGATGAACGAGGAGCGCAATGGATCCAAGTTTCTGGGGCGCGATCATCATCCGCATTGCTTTGCCCTGTGGATGGCTGGAGGCGGCATCAAACCCGGCCATGTCTTTGGCGCGACGGATGAGCTTGGATACTTCGTGGTGGAGAACAAGGTGGGCGTGCATGATCTCCAGGCGACCATACTCCATCAGATGGGCATTGATTCACACCAGTTCAGCTTCCGTTTCCAGGGATTGAACTACCGGTTGATCGGGCCCACGGAGGAGGCTCAGGTGATCAAGGGTGTGCTGGGATGAACCATGGCCAGGCTCTTTCAAACCGGATGGGGCGAAAGGGTTTTATGGCTTTTGGAAGCCGTCATTTGGGTGGTCGCGTTCTTAATTGGCAGCGTCCTCTGAATGCATCAGTTGCTGGAATCAGGGCGAATGCTTCCTTTCGCGCTGGTTCTGGCCGCATGGCTGACCACGCTGGGCGTGGGTGCCTTGACCTGGATTCGGTGGCGCACGCGGGTTCCATCCTTTGTCCTGGTGGTGGTTTGGTGTGTTGTGCTGGTGTTTGTCCAATGGGGATGAGGTCGTTTTTGGGGATTTCCGGCTGTGCACAACTCGCTCTTGATTTGGCGTTTTCCTGACCTACGCTCGCCCGATGTTTGCGACTGAAACCGCCGTTGAAACCACTCCTGTGCAAGATTCTGCTCCGTCGTCATCCCTTTCCGTCCCGCCCACCGACCAATTCGCCGCCCGGCATCTCGGCCCCCAGCCGCCGGAGGTCGCAGAAATGCTCAAGACCTGCGGTTTTGAGAGCCTCGACAGGCTCATCGACGAGGCCGTGCCTGCGGGCATCCGGTTCAACCGTCCGCTGAACCTCCCTGGCGCACTCACGGAACACGCCGCGCTTGACCGGTTGAAGCGCATTGCCGCGAAGAACAGCGTTTTCAAATCCTGCATCGGCATGGGCTATTACGATTGCCACGTGCCGCCCGTGATTCAGCGCAACGTGCTGGAGAACCCCGGTTGGTATACGCAATACACGCCGTATCAGGCGGAGATTTCCCAGGGACGTCTGGAGGCCTTGCTGGCTTTCCAGACCATGGTATGTGACCTCACAGGCCTTGCTGTGGCCAATGCCTCGCTGCTGGATGAAGCCACGGCGGCTGCGGAGGCCATGACCATGGCGCATGCGCTGAAAGGCGGGACGGATCGCAACACGTTCTTCGTTTCCAACGCCTGCCATCCGCAGACAATTGAAGTCATTCGCACACGCGCCTGGCCTTTGGGCATCGAGGTGATCGTGGGGGATCATGCGACCTTTGAGTTCGCCACCGGTGTGTTTGGCGCGTTGGTGCAGTATCCGGACACGTTAGGTGTGATCCATGGCTTCGGGCCGTTCATCGAAAAGGCACATGCAGCCAATGCACTGGTGACGGTGGCCACGGATTTGCTGGCATTGTGCCTGATCCAGCCGCCGGGCGAATTCGGGGCGGACATCGCCGTGGGCAGTGCGCAGCGGTTTGGTGTGCCGCTGGGATATGGCGGGCCACATGCCGCGTTCTTTGCCACGCGTGACGAATTCAAGCGGGCCATGCCCGGTCGCATTGTGGGCGTTTCCAAGGACACGCGTGGGAAGCCGGCGTATCGTTTGTCGCTGCAGACACG
>CAYQCZ010000387.1:0-4637 GCA_964415955.1 uncultured Verrucomicrobiota bacterium
AGGGGTGGTGCCAAGTGGAAGAAAGACAATTTACAGAAAGATTTTTACACCCCCGCCGGGTTGCTGGATGTTGCCGCTCCAATCCGCAAAATTGACATGGCAAGGCCCGTGCTGTAACAGACATAAAGTCAGTTTGGCTTGGACGACGAGGGAAGGCCTCCCCCAACGGGTTGAATGCGAAAAGGCCAGCCTCGAGAATTCGCCATTGGCGAAGCCGGAATGACAGAGAAACATGCGCTCCAGAGCCTTCAAACCACCGTCCACCGGAAAGATAAACGCCTTCACCCTGCCGGAAGTCCTGGTTTCAGTGGTGATCGTATCGGTGATGTTCGTTTCCTTGTATGCGGGCATTTCGCAAGGGTTTGCGATCATTGACGCGGCGCGGCACAACATGCGGGCCACGCAGATCATGCTCGAGAAGGTGGAGGTGTTGCGGCTGTTCTCGTGGGACCAGATCAAGACGCCGGGATTCGTGCCCACCCAGTTTTCAGAGAAGCTCGTTCCCTCCAATTCCACCAACAATGTGGCCATCGGCTCCGCCACCGCCGCAGGCAGTGGCACCACATTTTACGGCACCATTCGCATCGATGTGCCCCCCGTCAATGACGCCTACACCAATGCCATGCGCCTGATCACCATTTCACTGACCTGGACAAACGGCAGCGTGCCCCGCAGCCGGAGCATGCAAACGCTGGTGGCAGAATACGGCATCCATGAATTTATTTTCTAAGAACCGCAGACGCACCTGGGCCATGACCCTGACCGAAGTGCTCGTGTCCACGGGCATTGGCGGGGTGGTGCTCGCCGCCGTGGCGTCCCTGTCCTTCTACTCGGCACGCAGCCTGGCGGGGGTCAGCAACTACACCCAACTCGACCAGCAAAGCCGCAACGCACTCGACACCATGAGCCTGCGCATCCGGACTGCGACCAGGCTGACCTCCTACTCCACAAACCACCTTACATTCTCCTACGAGGGCGGCACGCTCACCTATCGCTACTCACCATCGGACAAGAAGCTCTACCAGATACTCAATGGAAGCACGACCCCCCTGCTGGAGGACTGCGAATCACTGACGTTCACCGTCTTTCAAAGGAACGTGGCCAGCAATTCCTTCAGCCAGTTCGTGGCCACGGGCACCAATGACGCCAAGAGCGTCATGCTGAACTGGATGTGCAAGAAGACCGTGCTGAACCTGGCCAACACCGAAAGCATCCAGTCCGCGCGCATCGTCATCCGCAACAACCCGTGAGTTCCCCATGAAAATCGTCGCATCCAAACACCCGCAGTCCGGCAGCGTCCTGCTGCTGACCCTGCTCACATGCGTCATCATCGGCGTATCCCTCGCGGGATATCTGGAATTCGCCCGCCAGCAGAATCAGATGGTGTATCGGTCCCAGACCTGGAACCTGATCATGCCCGCCTGTGAAGCGGGTGTGGAGGAGGCGCTCGCCCATCTGAACACAGTCATGGACCAGGACCGCGCGGTCAACGGCTGGACGTCCAACCAGACCGGCTTTGCGCTTTCCCGCACCGTGGGAGACATGCGTTATGACGTGACCATCACCGTCGCCAACCCGCCGGTGGTGATCAGCACCGGTTACATGAAGCAGCCCCTTTCCACCAACGAAATGTCCCGCACAGTGCGGGTGGAAACCACCAAATTCCGCACCGGCATGATCGGACTGGTCGCCAAAGGAGGCATCAGCCTCGGCCCCGGCAGCGTCGTGGACAGTTGGGACTCGCGATTGACCGGCGCCTACAGCGCGTTGGGGGCGCGTTCCAACGCCTTCGTTGGTGCGGTGAACGGCAATCTGGCCGGTTCAGGCGGCGGTGGGACGACGATCAAGGGTGATGTGGCCACGGGTCCGTCCGGCACCATCACAGCCATCACATTCACCGGATCTTCAAGCAGTGACTTGAACATGTCGTTCCCCGACGTGACAGCCCCGTTCAACCCCGGTTCTGCCTTTGCGCCCTCCGGCGGCACCGTCAGCATCACCAACTACACCACTGGATATGAGACCAACACGACCGGTGTGTGGGTTCCACCGACTCCCACCCAGACGGTTTACACCAACGTGTTAACACAAACCAACTACAGCGCTCCGCTGCCCCCAACCACATACACCACACAAAACACCACCATCACCAGCGCAAGCCCGCCACCTCCAGGGACAAATCCTTTTAACGTTATTGTAGGCGCCCGGTTGAGCAACAGGCCCAGTCTCCCGGCTAATAACAGCGGCTACACCACCTACAGGAATGAGTTTCGCCGGGCCAACGGCAGGTATGATTTCGACCCGGTGACCCACTGGACCTGGTCCGGCACAAGTTATGTTTACAACACCACCAATTACGTTTACGTGGAGCAAACACGCGTCGCGGACAGCGTTCAAAACGTCTCGTTTTCCTACATCCTTGATTCGGACAACTACATCGCCAACTCCATCAGCCTGAGCGGTCAGAACAAGATGCTTGTCCGTGGGAACGCAAAGCTTTGGGTTACTTCGTCTTTGGACATGACAGGCCAGTCCCAGATCACGATCCTGGAAGGGGCGAGCCTGGAACTTTACTGCGGCCAGTCATCCGGCAGCGGCGCAACGGTCAACATAGCCGGCAACGGTGTGGTCAATCAGTCAGGCAATTCCGAATCCATGGCGATCTACGGTCTGCCCTCCTGCACCGCCGTCTATGTGCGCGGCAACGGAGCCTACGTGGGCACGATTTACGCGCCCCAGGCCACCCTTTATGGCAAGGGCGGCGGCAATGATGTGGACGACATCCAGGGGGCCGCCGTGATGGGCGCCGTAAGTTTCAACGGCCACGTCAATTTCCACTACGACGAGAAGCTTGGGGACAACGGAGGCGTCACCAGGTGGCGCATTGCCTCCTGGTCTGAGATGTAAGCGTCTCGATGCGCTGCGCGGATGGCCCAGCTCAATGCCCCGCTCCGGACAACGCGTTGGGCGCAGGCAGCCTGGCTTTGAAGTCCCTTGATGTCTCGTTGGCGCGGAGACGCATGCTGTTCAAGAGCTGCCTGCCATGGACCACTGCATGGGTCCGGCTCACAAACCAAACACCCGGCGCCCCGGGTTCCCGATCCATGGCCACCTCCAGCTTGTCCAGCGCACCCAGGAGCCCCGCCCACAACGTCACCCGCTCCGTAAGACGCATGCTGACGCGCGCAATCTCCCATTCGTCTTCATCCACCCAGATGGTCCCCGCCATGCGGTTGACGACGCGATCCAAAAGTTTGTCGTCCTTTGCCCGGTCCGGCCTGGGACGGAACATCAGCATGAGCGCCTGACGTCCCCCGATGGTTTCACGGCCTGAGACACTCCAATGAAAGCGTGCCAGCAGTTCTTCCGTCAGAATCTGGTCATATCGTCCGCGTTTGCCCGAGGTTCTGGAACGCCCAAGCTCCTCCTTGGTCTCCTCCTCACGGCGGGCCTGCTCGGTCGCATCCATGGGTTCGCCGTCCTTGTCAAACACCGCGACCAGCCGTGATGACGTCACACCGCCGACCTGGGTGACCTCATAGGTCTTGTATTTTGTGGATTTGACGCGGCCCTTGTCGTCCAACTCCTCCACCACGGTGCGCCGGGTGTAGGTCCATTCCGTCTTGTTGGTGGCCACCTGGGATGCGCGCTGCAGGAGGTTGGTCAGAACGACAGCCGCCCCGGGAAGCGGCTTGCGGACGTCCGGGGCCGCGTCCGCCCCGATGCCCACGACCGTCCACATCGCAGCCATGCAAAGGCACGCTCTGCCAGCAATCATTCCAGTGTTCACTGCGCGCCAAAATGCCATCCAGCACCGGAATTGCACGATCAAAGCGGGAACTGGCACGCAGCGCGCACCACGGCTACCATCACGCCCATGAAACATCACAACTGGGCGGTTCGTTTTCAGGAAATCCACACGGCGGCGGTGCGCGCCTACGGCGAGGGCCGCGACACACCCGCGACCATGTTCACCCGGGAACAGGTGGCATGGCTTGCGGAGATCGGCTGCACCGCCCAGGAGCTGTTTGATTTCGTGGAGGACTTTTGCAACGGCGGAGAACCTCCGTTTCCCACCGTGCTGCTGATCACCGCGGTGCGCCGTGATTACTTCCTGACCGTCCAGAAGGGCAAGCCCTCCGGGAGGATCATCGACATGGATGCGCTCCCTCCAAAGTCGCAGGAGGTGGATGGCATCGCCTGGCTGCCGCGGTTGATCGTCAAGGCGCGCGCCAAGCTGCGGGGCGAAATGCCGCCGGAGTTGATGTATGGCTGCGGGGGCGACCGTCCGTTTTGTCGTCGCATGAACGTGGACCTGCCGGACCTCCTGCTGGTGACATGGCGCGCCGGCGACAACGACCGTGAGATCATCGATTACGTGAAGCGCCAGGCAGGCATGATCTGAAAGGACATGCCATTCGATGCGGACGGGCGGCAAAGCAGGGCGCGGTTTGGACAGGCCATGACCCATCGAGCGGGTTGTCATGTGCGCCCCCACAGTTCATGATCCACGCCGTTGCGACGAATCAACCCGCGCACAAGTTGTTCCGCGCGCAAACGCCCTCATGCCATGTTTGAAGCTGCCGAACTCGGTCAGAAGATGTCGAAGAAGGACTTTGACGCCGCCGAACCCAAAC
>CAYQCZ010000388.1:0-4618 GCA_964415955.1 uncultured Verrucomicrobiota bacterium
GGTTCATACCGGCCTCCCACGCCGACCCAGATGCCCGCACTGGCGCTGGCCATGTCCGGCATCGGGATGGTGACGACCCGCAGCCCTGAGGAAAGTTGCGTCAGCACGATTTGACTGAACTCACTCGAAGGCCTTGGGCACATGTGCCGGCGGCCCGACACGCCGACGGTAGTCCAGGATGATGTTCACGGCCTCGGCCGGGTCGTCCGTGACCACCATCAAATCCATGTCGCCTTTGCTGATGTATCCGCCTTCACCCAGTGTGGATTTCATCCAGGTGAGCAACCCGCCCCAATACTTGGTTCCGAAAAGGATGAGTGGAAACCGTGAGATTTTGTGCGTCTGTATGAGCGTCAGCACTTCGTAGAATTCGTCCAGCGTGCCGAACCCGCCGGGCATGATGACAAAACCCATGCTGTATTTCACGAAACAGACCTTGCGGGCGAAGAAGTAGTGGAAGTCGATGGGAATGTTCGCGTAGGGATTGCCGCCCTGTTCGAAAGGCAGATCTATGTTCAGGCCCACGGACCGGCCCTTCGCCTGGGAGGCGCCCTTGTTGGCGGCCTCCATGATGCCGGGCCCGCCGCCGGTGATTACCGCGATGTGGTTTTTGGCCAGCAACTGCGAGATTTTGACCGCGGCCTTGTAATACGGATCCTTCGGCTTTGTGCGCGCGGAACCAAAGATGGTGACCGCCGGGCCGACCTTGGACATGGTCTCGAAAGAGTCCACGAATTCGGCCATGATGCGGAAGATGCGCCAGGGATCTTCACGGATGTGGGAGGGTTCGATGTTGCTCACGCGGGGAAGATAGGAAGCATCCGGACGGGTGGCAAGTCGCGCATTGACTTGTCCGTCCACGGGTCTAGGATGCGAAGGCAATCGCTAGATGATCGGTGTTGGTGTCAATTCAGACAGTTTGAGCAGTCTCCTTCCAGGAAAGTCTCTTCGTGATTCTGCAGGTGCAGCGTCCCCCTCGTCCGGCTCATTGTGGCATACCCAAGCAACCCTATGAAACCTACCAGGCTCTTCGTCGGCAACCTGCCTTTCCAGGCGGCGGAGATCGAACTCCAGGACCATTTCTCCCAGGCGGGAGTGGTCACCAACTGCAACCTCATGCTCGACCGCAACACGGGGCGTTCCCGTGGCTTTGCCTTCGTGGAATTCGGTTCCGAGGAGGAGGCCAACAAGGCCATCGAGATGTTCCACAACCAGGACTTCAAAGGACGCAACCTGACCGTCAACATCGCGCGTCCGCGTGAAGACCGTCCTCCCCGCGAAGGCGGCGGTGGCGGCTGGCGTGACCGCGGTGATCGCGGCGAACGTCGCGAGCGCTATTGAAGCCCTTTCAGTTCGATGTCCAGAGCCCGTGCGTCCCCGGATGCGCGGGCTTTTTACTTTGGCGCAGCCGGGGTCTTGTCCGCCCCAGCCTGATAGCTCTTGAGACGGGCCTCGAAGCGGCCTCGTGTTTCGGCGTCAGTGCAGTGTTTCACGGCCAGTGATTGCACGCGGACAGCGTCCCCGGCGCGTCCGGTTTCAAACAAGGCCCTCGCATAGGTGTCCAGAATGCTCGCGTCCCTGCCGCCGGAAACCTCGTTGGCCAATCGCGCCGCTTCCACGGCCAGTTCCTTGTCGCGAAACTGCAAACCGTCCTCGTGCGTCAGGATTTCCCATGCCAGATCATTCAACAGGTCCGGGTGTTTTGCGCCGTCCTCCAGCAGCTTGCGACCCGCCGCCCTCGCCAGAGGACTGTCGCCATCCGATGCCAGATGCAGGTAATCATGAACACGCTCGCGAAAGTCTTCCTGGAACACGGCCAGGTCGAGGTCGTGTTTTCCTGAAACCACCGCGGCCAGGGTATCCTCCAACCCGTCCATCGGATGCCCGTGCCAGGCGATCTTGCCCTTCTGGTTGATGATGAAGGCGTGGGGGATTCCGTCTTCGCCGAAGGCATCCATGTAGGCCTTCCACGTGGACTTCCCGTCGTCACTGGCAACCGTGTAGTTCATTTTGTCACCCATCTTCCTGACGAACGGCTTCACGACGTCGGGTGGTTCATCGGTGATGCCAATGACCGTCACGCCCTTGCTGGAAAATCGTGATTGCAGGGCGCTGAGGTGGGGGATGCTTTCCTTGCATGGAGCGCACCATGTGGCCCAGAACTCCACCACAATCACCCGGCTGTCCATGGCGGCATCGAGTTTCACGGGCCTGCCTTGAATCCAGTGGGCCACCCGGAGTGGAGGGGCGGTCATGCCCAGTGCGGCGTTTGAGCGGCTGGATGGCAGCACCGCGAGAACACAGGTGAGCAGGCTGCAATGGATGACGGGGAAAAGGCGCGGTTGCATGATGCAGTGGGATGAATGATGCCGGGAATTATTTCATCCGCCGGTGATCCCCGCCATCAGTAAGTGAGCAGTTCCACCAACTGGCGTCCCTTGGATGTCAGTTCCCAGGAATCGCCACGCCTGGAAACCAGCTTGCGACATGGATTGCGGGATTGCTCGGCTTCGTTGACGGACAACAACCGGATGGGGTCCTTGTGTGGGATTTCCGATGCTGCGCGCGGGATGAGGAGAAACGGCACGCCGTTGAAGTCGAACGCAATTTCATATCCCTCAACCCCCTGCTTTTCGGCGACGGGATTGCGTTTCACCAGCGTGCGGTTTCGCTGCTGCCAGGGGAAATCCTTCGCCCGGACCAGGACGCGGAACATCTCCGGGCGTTTGCGCATGTAATCCAGAAAATCGAACTGCGATCCCAGCAGCCTGCCGCCATACAGGACCGGCAAAGGATCAATGGAGACGAGGTTCTGGCCGTTCCAGATGCCGTGATCGTTTCTCATGCCGGGGAAGTTTTTGGAGCGCCACGTGGTGAAGCGCTCGTTGATGAGGAAGGTGATTTCGAAGTGGAGATGGGCGCGTTCCCTGGAGATGCCCTGCGAGGTGTTGGCTGTGCGGCCCAACGTGCCCACCACCTGCCCGGCCCGCACCTGCTGCCCCACGCGAAGCCCCGGCTGGAAGGACCTCAGATGCGCGTAAAGCGTGCAGACATCCAGCGTGCCGATGCGATGGCGTATGACCAGGTAGTTGCCGTAGTTCGACAGGCCGGCCTTGTCGTTCATGTAGGCGATCTGGCCGTCCGCCGCCGCCATCACGGGATCGATGGGCTCGCCGGATTTGTCCCTTTGCAGGCATTTGATATCCAGGCCCTCATGCATCTGCCAGCCGTCGGAACGCACACAACCGAACATGCCGCTGCGCCAGTCCCGTCCCACCGTGCCGACGAAATAATGTTCGTGTCCGCCGGGCTCGAAGAGGTGCTGGTTGGCCGTCGGCAGCTGGAAGGGTTGGGCGGGCACTTGGAACGCCGCCAGCAGGCCCGCCAGGACTGTGATCAAGCGCCGCACCGGTTCCGGTCTATTGAAGCGTGTTCTTGCGGAGGCGTTCCGCCACGTTGTTCATGCCGGCCACGATGCGCTCGGCCTCCTCGCGGCTGGCATCCGGTGTGAACGTGAAAATGCCGTCGCTGAGGCGCTTGTCGATGTAAACCGCCCCCAGCCAGCGCCCCTCGGAGTTTTTTTCGCCGCCCCACTGGCTGAACACCACGAGCCGGGAATCCTTGAACGCCGTGGTTGCGTTTTCCAGCGCCAGCGCGCCCTGGCGGTCCAGCATGACCATGATGGAATAACCGGCGAGATCGTCCACCAGCTCGGCGCGGGCGATGTTCACCTCGGAAACCACGGGCGTCGTGTTCACCACCAGCGTGACGGGCCGCGCGCGATACACCGAAACCGGCATCGTAAAGCTCGTTCCATCCGCATTCACCTGCAGGTGCAGGCGGAACAGCGCATATTCCTTCCTGGCCTTCGATTTGCTCGTGCTCTTGGAGTCCGATGATTTGGTTTTGTCGCCGCCGGGACTTGAGCAACCCACGGCAAGCGCGAGCAAAACCCACAGGAAATAGGAGTTGAAGCGCTGAATGTGACTGGTCATATTCCGCCCCCACAGAAACGAAAACCAACTGTGAAGTAAAGAAACTATGGGCCAGCAATCCAACAAAGTTCAAAAGCGCCGCCGTCGCGAGCGTTATCTCAAGCGCAAAAAAGCCGAAGCCAGGGCCTCCAAGACGAAGGTCAAGTCCAAGGCCGCCTGACGTTCGCGTCAACTCTCTGAAGCCGCCCGTTTCCGGGCGGCTTTTTTTGTGTAACAACGCAAGGCCCGATCCTTTGCGACCATTTATGAGCGCCCAATCCTTCCTCCAGTTGAAGGGGCTCGAGGACGAGGATGAGGACGACAACGAGGAGGATGCAACCTGCTCCTCTCCGTGTGCCCTTGTGTCCTGATAGCTTGCCGAAAACGTGCCGCTGAAATCACCTGAAATTCAGGTTGACACATTTGCTGATGTCATATCTACATATTCGCATTCGTTGATACAACGAATCTCATTCCGAGTGGTCGAGGGCACTGGCCCGATGAAGCCACGGCAACCGACGGGTGCGCGAACATCCCGTGACAAGGTGCCAAATCCAGCCTGGATCGCAGGTCGATCCGGGGAAGATGAGAAGCACGCGCGGTCTTTGTCGGCCCCTTCTCATCGCGAATGAGCAGGGGCTTTT
>CAYQCZ010000389.1:0-4614 GCA_964415955.1 uncultured Verrucomicrobiota bacterium
GCATCTGAGAGCGCCTGCGCAACCTCGTCTCGCCCCACCGTGGACATGTGGGCGAACACCTCGCCATTCGCGGGATTGGACACGGGAATGCATTCCGGGAAACTGATAAACTGGCCGTTGAGATACAGTGGGTGCGTTTGCATGCGAGACGCACACATTGAAGCAGACCACGCGCACGGTGACCAGCAGGCATCTACATTTGAAACGCAACTTTCTCTTCCGTGTCAGTGGACCACTCCTTGCGAACCGTAAAAAAGGATTCGTGCTCTGCAATCCGGTCACCCAAAGCTTCTTTCACAAGGCTTTGAAGCTGATCCATGTTTCCGCCGGAGAACTTGTAGAATGTCCATGTCTCGCCACCTTCAAATCCGTGGTAGTCGATGTTGTTGCGCCCATCGGATCGCTGCCTGAACAACTGATCCCACTTCAGAGACTCAGTCGAATCCTTGGACGGAAATCGGGTCACCAAAGTGATGCGGGGCAGTTTGGAATAACGCCATGTGAGCTGGAAGACCGCAAACCAGGCCAGTGACACTGCACCGCCATAGATGATGGCGCGCGCCCATGAAAATGGCTGCAACGGCGCTTGAGCGAACCAAGCCCAGTAAACGCCCCAGCCAACGACCATGAACCATTCATGGAACTTTAATCTGCGCAGGCGGTCTTTCATGGGAACTGTATCGACTCAACTCCGAGCTGCGTTTCAAGTCAAGTGTGTGCATGCACGTGCGGACTTGTCACTCCGCAACACCTGCCATAGTTGCTGGCTGATGGTCGGTCCTTGCACTTCTGTTGAAAATACCGCCGGACACCTCTTCAAAAATCATCCCGCAATCCCACCAGAACTCCTCCATGGACACATTCACAGCGCGCAATGCCTGACGGTGATCGAGCCAGACCACCAGACACACAATCCGGTAGCAGACACGCCATGCCTCGCAAACCAGCATTTTTGCAGCAAAAGGCCATGTCTCGAAGAAGCGGTTCAGATGTTCGATGTGAAATCTCAGATGCCCCAGTTCGTCATCCAGAATCTGCGCGCATGCGGCCTTCAATACAGGATCATCCACGCCGTCCCGCAGCGCGGCGTAGTATTTTTTGGCAATCATCTCGGCCACAAGCAGCATGAGCAGTTCCTGCTTCAAGCCCATGGCCCGGCGCATCCAACGAAACACGGTGGCGCTCCAGTGCTGTTTCATCAGCGGCGCATGCAGCGCGGACAACACCCGGCCCAGCATCCGCGAGTGCTCCTGCTCCTCCTTGATGAACAAATCCACGGCCATGAAGTAGCTCGCATCGCCGGTGGTGGCGGCATTGCGTTTGAGGTAATGGCCATCTCCCGATTCCCCCACCTGGAAGCGCTGAAGGGAAGGGATCAGCGCCTCGCGCAGTGATGGCGGCAGATGAATGCCTTTTTCCCAGGGGATGGAAGGGCGTTGATCGCGGTTTTGATCGAAGTAGGAGGGCCAGTTCATGGGAGATGAGGTTGGTGTTGTGTCTGATTGGAAAAGGAGTGAAGCCGGGATTCGACCGCGTCGATGACCCAGTCGGGCGTCGATGTTCCGGCGGTAATGCCCACTGTATCTTCGGGTTCGAACCATTCGTGGTGCAATTCAGCCGCCGTCTCAATCTTGTGGACACGCCGGCAATGCCTCGCGCAGGTGGCGGCCAGCTCTGAGGTGTTGTTGCTGTTCGCACCGCCAACCACCACGACCACAGAACAGGAACGGGCAAGATCGATGGCCGCCTGCTGGCGTTGTTTGGTGGGCTGGCAGACCGTATCCACAAAGTGAACTTCCGACTTGGGGAACCTGCGACGCAGGCAGGCCACGAGATGATGCACCCGATCCAACGGCTGCGTCGTCTGAGCGGCCACCCCAAAGCGGGAACGTTCAGGCAGGGCATTCACATCCTCCTCCGTGAGAATGATGTCACATGCCTCCAGATCCTCGGTCAAACCTGTGACCTCCACATGGCCCCGTTTCCCGATGATCACGGGGTGGTATCCTTTGAGGGCCAGTCCGGCGATGGACCGGTGGGCGTAGGCCACCAGGGGACAGGTTGCTTCAATCAAGGTTTTCCCCGATGCCATGACACGGGATTTGCGGGCCTCCGAAGCCCCGTGGGCGGTGATCATGACGTTCGCGGTGTTTACAGAGGCGAGGTCGCGCTCGATTGCCACGCCACGGTCCCGCAGCACGCGGAGCACGGCTGGATTGTGCACCAGATCACCGAGCACGGTGACGCCTTCACCGGAGTGCTTCAGGGCCAGCGCAATGGCGTCGCGAACGCCGAAACACATGCCAAGATGCCGGGCTTTGAGGATTTTCATAATGGCTTTGTATTACAAAGTAAAAGACCAGCAGGTTTCCTTTGTGTTCAATCTTGGTGACATTATTCAGCAGGTTTGGCCTGCTTCACGATCTGCTCCAGCAGGGCGATGTAGTCGGCAAATGCCGTTCTCCCCGGCTCCGTCAACGAGCAGGTCGTGAGCGGACGACGGTCGTGAAAACTTTTGGTCACAGCGATGTAGCCGGCCTCCTGCAAAGTGCGGATGTGCGTGGTGAGGTTGCCGTCCGTCATGCCAAGTGCGTTGCGAAGTTCGGTGAAGGACAGTTCCTGCGAGGCCGCGAGCATGGACATGATGGCCATGCGCCCCTTCTCGTGAATGACACGGTCGATCTGGAGAAACGGTTCGGGATTCACGATGCATCGCCGGATTTCCCGGTGAACTTCAGGTAAAGGCCATGGATGAGCTGAACCGCGCCAAAGACGGTTCCCATGATGACATGCGCCGCGAAAACACTGATTTCCTGGAGGCCGCGGATGGTCAGATATCCAGTCAGAATCGCTGCAAATGCCACGAAACACCAGGCGAGCAGACGGATGCCCCTCGGCATGAACGCCCCCGCCGCGTGAAGGGCGCAGGCATAGCACAGCATCCAGATGGGCAGCACCCAGGTCACCAGCATGGTGTTGCTGTGCCAGAAACGCATGGGTCCCAGGGTGAGCATCAATCCCGCCAGCAGCGGCATGAGCACCCCCCTTGCCACGCGCCTCGCAGGCGCCGTCCAGAAAACCTCCGAGGCCTGCCATGCCTGACGACGCGCCACAAGGAAGGCCGAAGCCAATGCCACAACGGCCACCGTCATCCAGAGGCTGAAGAATTGAAGAGGCTTCTCGAGCTTGAACAGCACACCCACAAAACCGCCGGCCAGCCCCAGGCCGCCGATGCAGAGCATCAATGGCGCCAGCGCACGGCGATACAAGGCTGCGCGCTCCATCAAAGTGCGGATTACCTGGAGATTGTCGGAGGCCCAGTCGGATTGCATGACGGTTACTTTGCATTACAAAGTTTATTTGTCAACAGCATCCAGTGAGACTGATTTGGCTTCAAACAAAGCCTTCTTCTGGGTTCCTGACGATTTCGGCGGGAAAGCACTTCCAGGCCCCAGAGGGGCTTTTGAAGACAGCCGGTGGAAAGCCTCGACCATCGGGAAAAGGGCGCATGAGAGATCGTCTGTGCGCAGGTTCATGCGCCCCTCAGGGGCGCACTCTTTCTCGTGCCAACGTCCCGGTGGGTGCGCCTGGTTCCACCAAGCTTCCCACCGGCTGCCATCATCTGCGCTTTCAGCGCAAAGCACCACACTACCCTTCCACCCGCTGAAAACGTCAGGGAACCTCCTCTTGACTGGCAGCTTCAGGTGCCGCGTCCCACCAGCACCATGAACTGGCAGGCGCGCATCTCGAGCTTCTCGGACGCCGTGATGGCGCGGCCCTCGATCACGTCGGTGAAGGTGCGCCTCATGCCGAGCTGCCGGAGTCGCACGGCGGAGATTTCCTGGGGCCGGTCCGAAAAATTCGCCAGCACAAGCAGGGTTTGCTCGGGGTGCGACCTGAAATAGCCGAGGACATGATCATTGCCGGTCTCCACGATTTCGGTGGCGGACCGTGTGAACGCAAAGTTCGACTGCCGCACCTGGACCAGCCGCAGAATGCCTCCATAAATGCGGAATTCCACGGTCCCCCGTGCGTGACGCCTGGCGGCCTTTTCCCAATCAAACCGCGCCCGGTGCAGCCAGCGTGAATCGCCGGCCTTCTCGGTTTCCTGTTCGTAGGTGTAATCGTTCAACGTGCCGATTTCATCGCCCAGGTA
Source organism: uncultured Verrucomicrobiota bacterium (assembly GCA_964415955.1). GTDB lineage: Bacteria > Verrucomicrobiota > Verrucomicrobiia > Limisphaerales > CAYQCZ01 > CAYQCZ01. Next base: position 4,157 of record CAYQCZ010000389.1, read on the forward strand.
AATGAGCGGCACGCCCCCGATGGTGAAGATGATGCCGTGCAACAGGAGGATGCGCTGGATGGCCAGCTCGATGTCCTGCTCGTCTCCGGACTGGAGTGCCGATTCCAAACCGGCAAGGGAGGCGGCGGTGCCGGAAACCCTTGCGTCGCCCGTTTCCTTGTTTTCCTGAAAGGGCTGGCCCCTGGAAAAACTTTTGGGAAACCGCCCTATGAAGAAGTCATTGAGGAAGCGGCGGTGGTCGAACGGATTGATGCCCAACTCATGAGCGTCGTCATCGGAAAACGTCCAGCCGATGTCATCGTGGCAGCGAATATAGTTCACCCAGGCGCAGCCGGGATCGATCACAAAGCGCTTCCGCAGCGCATGCTTGAGAAGTTTGACATCCCTGGTGGCGATGGAATTCCACAGAAGCGCCATGAGCATGGGGTTGTAGGACGTCTGGCATTCGCCGGGGGAGA
>CAYQCZ010000390.1:0-4611 GCA_964415955.1 uncultured Verrucomicrobiota bacterium
AGAGGGCCGGGGTGAGGGAGAGCGTGTGGCATTGTTGACCGAAACTCGGAACTACCAACGAACATGAAATTGAACTGCAACTTGCTGACGGGTGCACTTGCGCTGGCCTTCTTACTGGTCACGGCCGCCGAGAAGAAGCCGGACCCGGTCGATCAGATGGCGGCCACGCTCGAACCCACACGGTTGATCACCTACAAGAAGGTGGGCGACCGCGAACTCAAGCTGCATGTGTTCGAACCCGGGGGATTCAAGACAACCGACAAACGCGCCTGTTTCGTGGTCATCCACGGCGGAGGCTGGACGGGTGGTGTGCCCAAGCGCATGTATCCCTTTGCGGACCACTTTGCGAAGCTCGGCATGGTGGGCATCAGCGTGGAATACCGCCTGATGAAAAAAGGCACGGACGTGACGCCATTCGAGTGCGTGAAGGATGGGCGTTCGGCGCTGCGTTATGTGCGGGCGCATGCCAGGGAACTGGGCGTGGACCTGAACCGCATCGTGGTGAGCGGCGGTTCCGCAGGCGGGCACGTAGCGGCGGCTACGGCGTTGTTCGACGGGATCGACGAGAAGGGTGAGGACACGAAGGTCTCCTGCCGTCCCGATGCCATGGTGCTGCTGTTTCCGGTGATCGACACCTCCAAGGAAGGCTACGGCAATGCCAAGTGCGGGCCGGACTGGAAGAAGATTTCGCCCGTTGATCACGTCCGTCCCGGCCTGCCACCCACGATCACCTTTCACGGCACGGGTGACACCACCACACCCTTCGCAGGGGCCAAACGATTCCACGAAGCCATGCTGAAGGCCGGCAACACGTCCGAGTTGGTCGTCAACGAGGGCGGCAGGCATGGCTACCTGATGTTCGACAAGACGCTCTATGACGAGACGATGAAGAAGACGGAGGCGTTTTTGAGAGCGTCGGGCATGCTCAAATAGCCGGTTCAGTTGCTCGTCGGGAGATTTCAGACTTGATTGAGGGATAGATTGGCCAAAGCTGGCTTCACTCCTATGCGAAAGCTTCTTCCATCCATCTTGGGCATTGCTGCGATCATCCTCGCTGGTTGTGGGCCGCAGAAAACACCGCCAGCGTCCAACAGTGATTCCGGACCCACAGCAAAAGCGCCCGCGTCCAAGGGAACCATCGGCGTTTCGTTGCTGACGCTGGACAATCCGTTTTTCAAGGTCATAGGCGACAACATCACGGCGGAGGGGCGCAAGTTTGGCTACGACACCATCGTCGTCAGCGGCGACAAGGACATGGCGAAACAATCGAACCAGGTGAAGGATTTCATCGTGAAGAAGTGTGCTGCCATCGTGCTCAGCCCGTGCGATTCCAAGGGGATTGTGCCTGTCATCCAGGAGGCCAACGCCGCGGGCATCCCGGTATTCACCGTGGACATTCCCTGCAACGAACCCGGTGTGAAGATTGCCACGCAGGTCGCGACCGACAACTTCGGCGGCGGCAAGGAAGCGGGCAAGGCGATGATCGAGGCGCTGGGCGAAGCAGGTGGCAAGGTCGCGGTCCTGCATCTCAAGACCGTGGAGTCCTGCATCCTTCGCGTGAAGGGCTTCCGCGAAGTGATCGACGCCCACAACAAGACCGCCCGTGCGAAGATCGACATTGTGACGGAACTGGACGGCGGTGGTGCCAAGGACATGGGATTCAAGGCCGCCGAGGACGCCTTGCAGGCGCATCCGGATTTGCGCGGCATCTTCGCGATCAACGACCCTTCCGCCCTCGGTGCTCGGGCCGCATTGGAAAAGGCGAACAAGACGCAGCAGGTGTTGATCATCGGATTCGACGGCCAACCTGAAGGCAAACAGGCCATCAAGGACGGCAAGATTTACGCGGACCCGATCCAGTTCCCCGACAAAATGGGCGTGGAGATTGTGAAAGCCATTGTCGCCCACTCGAAGGGCGAGACGTTGCCTCCACAAATGCTGATTCCCACGAGCCTGTATCGCAAGGCGGACGCTGAGAAGGACCCGGAGCTGAAGTGAGCATGCCAGCAGACGTCTGCCCATCACTCGTTGGTTCCGTGTTTGGTCTGCGGATTTGACAACATTTGAGAGCGGCGGAAAGATGCCCCCATGAGTCAGCTTGAGTTTATTGAAGCCGAGATTCAGCGCCTGCCCCGCACCGAAGCCGAACAATTACAAGACTGGCTGGCGGAGTATCTGGAGGATCGTGCCGCAGTGAGCCCGGATTTCGCAGCCAGCATCGAACGTGGCCGGGCAGATTTGCGTGACGGACGGGTGCGCAAAGTCCAGCCCTGAAGGCCTTGAAGCAGGCCACTGAAATCTACTCGCGTGAGTTTGACACACGCTTCTTTCAACTCCCGCTTTCCTCGCGTGACCGCATCGAATCCAAAATCCGTGATCTTGGAGGAAGCCTGGAGTGCTTCCCTCACACACGTCTGCAAGGCCGCCCCGAATTCAAACTGCGCGTTGGAGATTACCGGCTCATTTACGAATTCGATCTGAACCTGAATGAACTTTATCTCGTGACGCTTGGTCATCGGCGTGAAATCTACCGCTGAACCCGGAAGCGAGCGACTGACAACTGATCACTTTTTGAACATGCCTGCAGGCTTCTGCCCCTCACTCGCTGGTTCCATGTCGCAAGGCGCGGCGGGCAATCCCACCGTTGCCATGATCGAAGCCGCATTCGGCCACCATGGCTTGAACTGGCGTTATGTGAACATGGAGGTTGCGCCCGGCGGTCTCGCCGACGCCGTGCGCGGTGCCAGGGCCATGGGCTTTCGCGGGTTCAATCTTTCCATGCCGCACAAGGTGAGTGTGATCCAGCACCTGGATGGCCTTGGCGAGTCGGCGGCGATCATGGGCGCAGTGAACTGCGTGGTGAAGCGCGGCGGGGAATTCATCGGCGAAAACACGGACGGCAAAGGCTTCCTGAAATCGCTTGAGGAAGCAATCGAGCCCAAGGGCAGAACGGTCGTGCTCTTTGGTGCCGGGGGCGCGGCACGGGCCATCGCCGTGGAACTGGCTCTGGCCGGAGTGAAGAAAATCATCGTGGTGAATCGCTCGGAGGAACGGGGCAGGGGATTGGTAGACCTGCTGAAAGACAAGTTGAAGCTGGACGCTGAACTGGTCATCTGGAGCGGTGACTACTCCATTCCGGATGGAGTCGAGATCGTGATCAATGGCACATCCATCGGGCTTTATGAACCGGACGCGCGGCTGGCATTGAATCTGAATGCGCTCAAACCGGGCATGGTGGTGGCGGATGTCGTTTTCAACCCGGTCAAGACGCGTCTCCTCACGGATGCGAAGCGTTGTGGATGCACGACAATCGATGGGTTGGGCATGCTGGTGAACCAGGGCGTCATCGGTGTGCGGTATTGGACTGGAATCGACCCCGATGTTGGAGTGATGCGCCGGGCCCTGGAAAAAGCGCTTGGGGTCTGATTTCAGCCCGATCTCGGGCGTTGATCAGTCGAAAAGAACGGAAAGCAGGCGAAACGAGGGGCTTGCGCACGGTCTGGGCGGAAAATGTGTTGACGACCTGGACTCCAGAACTGGCTGACTCCTTTCGATTTCTTCCGTTTCTTTCGGCCGGCTTCGGAATTCGGGTTCGTAACCACGGTGCGAAGAACTTGGCAGGATTGTTGGTTTGACGCGGTTTGGTGCGCCCTTCAACTTGCTCACATGTTCAATTTCTCCCCTCTTGTCATCAGGTCCCGCTGGGTTGCGGTGGTGTTCTCAATGCTGCTCGGGGCGGGTCATCTCGTTGCCGCGGCCATTGAGCCGGTCAAGGGCGGTTTCACCATCGCCGTGCTGCCGGACACACAAATCTACGCGTGGAAGCATCCCGCCACATATCCCGTCCAGACGCGTTGGATTGCTGACAACGTGGAGGCGCACCGCATTGCCTATGTGCTGCACGTGGGCGACATCACACAGCACAACACCAAGACCCAGTGGGAGGTGGCATCCAGGGCGCATGCGTTGATGAACATGCACGTGCCCTGCGCCATCACCGTCGGCAATCACGACCTCGGGCCGGAGGGCAGGGCGACCAGCCGCGACACGGAGTTCAACAAGTTCTTTCCACTCGCCGAGATGAAACGCTGGCCGACGTTTGGCGGCGTGTATGACAGGGAGCCGGAGCGTGCCGAGAACAACTATCACCTGTTCGAAGCAGGAGGACGCAAATGGCTGATTCTTGCGCTTGAATTTGGACCGCGGGATGATGTGTTGCGCTGGGCGAATGAAGTGGTTGCGAAGCACCCGGACCGGTCTGCGATTTTGGTGACGCACGCCTATCTGCGTCCTGACAACTCGCGCTTCGACCGGCGCATCTTGTTGGAGGCATCCAAGAACAAGACGGCGAAGAACAAGGGATTGGACAATTACGCCCTTTCCAAGGCGAAGGAGGGTTACAACGACGGCGAGGACATGTGGCGCAAGCTGGCTTCCAAGCACAGAAACTTCGTCCTGGTGGTCAGCGGGCATGTGTGTGTGACGGGGCGCCTGGACAGCAAGGGCGATCATGGCAATACGGTTCATCAAATGGTGGTGGATTATCAGAACCAGTCCAACGGCGGTGATGGATACCTGCGGTTGCTCCAGTTTCATCCCGATGGCAGGACC
>CAYQCZ010000391.1:0-4611 GCA_964415955.1 uncultured Verrucomicrobiota bacterium
CTCGGGCTGACCGTCAGTTGCGCGCGCTGTCACGATCACAAGTTCGATGCCATCAGCCAGAAGGATTACTACGCGTTGTATGGTGTTATGGCGAGCTGCCACCCGGCCACCATCACCGTGGACACACCGGAGAAACGTGACATGCACAAGGCCGCCCTGGCGGACCTCAAGACACGGCTGCGCCAGGTCATCGGCAGCCAGTGGCTGGAGGCGGTTGAAGCCATCCCCGCGCAGATGAAATCCGCCGAAGGCGCATGGAAGGAGGCGGTCGCCCAGGCGGAGAAGGACCGGCAGAGCCCGCTCCGGCCATGGCAGCGCGTGCGTGAACTCGAAGGGGAGGCTTTCCATGCGGCGTGGCAGGTGGTGCGGGAGGAATATCTGGCGAGTGCGCAGGCGTTGAAGAAGCGGCAGGCGCAATCCTGGCCGTTGCGCTGGGAGCTCGCCGGACCGGACGCGCAGGCGTGGTTCCGGCACGGGAACGGGTTGGAGGACCGGCCGTCCCAGGCCGGGGCATTTGCGATCGAGCCCGCGGGCAACGCCGTCATCACGGACATTTATCCCGGCGGGGTGTATTCGCACCTGCTCTCCAGCAAGCACACCGGCGTGTTCACCTCGCCGCGGTTCAAGCTGGATTCCAAGCAGCTCTTCGTGCGCATCGCCGGGGACGAGGGCGCGATGGTGCGTTACGTGGTGCAGAATTATCCGCGCACGGGGACCGTGCTGCCCGCCCAGAAACTCGATCGCGGTGAGTGGCGCTGGGTGAAGTGGGACGTGGATTACTGGCGCGGCGACACGCTGTATCTGGAGGCCACGACCGCCGCCGACCAGCCCGTGGTGGCGCGGACCGACGCACGGCGATCGTGGTTCGGCGTGCGCGAGGCCATGCTCGTCAACGAAGGCCAGGAGCCGCTACGTGACGAGCCTGCGGAGATCCTTGCGCCGTTGTTCGAGGGCGTTGGTGCGCAGATGGCGTCCGCGTCCGCCGTGGCGGAGCGATACGCCGGGGTGCTCCGCCAATGTGTGCAGGCGTGGCAGGGCGGAGGCATGACCGATGCCCAGGCGCTGTTCCTCGGGTTCTTTGTCCGCAAGGGGCTTCTGCCCAATACGGTGGAGCAGTTGTCCACCGCGGGCACGCTCATCAATGAATACCGCCGGCTGGAGGAACAGATTCCCGTGCCGACACGTGCACCGGGGATTCTTGAAGCCGACGCATTCGATCAGCCGCTGTTTGTGCGTGGGAACCACAAGCAGCCCGCCGATCCCGTGGAACGCCGCTTTCTGGAAGTCATCGATGCCAGCCCTTTTCAATCGCAGCAATCTGGCCGACTTGAACTGGCCCGCGCGTTCGTCCACCCGGACAATCCCTTCACCGCGCGCGTGATGGTGAACCGTCTGTGGCATCATGTGTTTGGTCGCGGGCTGGTTGGAACGACGGACAACTTCGGGCGGCTTGGTGACAAGCCCACGCATCCGGAGCTGCTGGATTACCTCGCCGCGCGGTTCCATGCCGAAGGCTGGTCGATGAAGGCCATGATCCGGCTGCTCGTCACTTCACGGGCGTTTCAACTGGATGCGAAGCCTTCGCCCGAAGCGATGGATCGTGACCCTGCGAACCTGCTGCTGTCGCACGCGAACGTGCGGCGGCTGGAGGCCGAGGCCATCCGCGATGCGTTGCTGGATGTTTCCGGCAGGCTGGACAGGACGTTGTTCGGCGAGTCCGTCGGCGGCGAGTCGCCGCGGCGCAGCGTTTATGTGCGCATCATCCGCAACCAGCTGGACCCCTTCCTCAGCGCGTTCGATGCGCCTGCGCCGGTCACCACGAAGGGGCGGCGTGATGTCACCAATGTCCCCGGCCAGTCGCTCATGTTGATGAACGATCCGTTCGTCATCGCCACGGCGGAAGCCTGGGTGGAACGCGTCATGGCCTCGGGCACGGATGCGGAGCGTGTCCGCAGGATGTTCGTGGAAGCCTTTGCGCGGCCGGCATCGCCCGGGGAACTCAACGAGGCGCGGTCTTATCTGGAGGCATCGTGGCACCGTTATGAAACGTCGCGAAAGCAGCTCGAATCCGTGGAGCGCGAGATGGCGAAGGCGCGGGAAGCGATGGAGGCCCTGACCGGGCGCGTTCGCAACCGGCTGGTGGCTGCGAAGAACACTGAAGCCAAAGCAACCCTGGTGACGCCGCCGGTGGCGCTGTGGGATTTCGAGAAGGACACGAGGGATCAGGTGGGAGCTGCGCATGGCGCATTGAAGGGAACGGCACGGATTGAAAACGGTGCGCTTGTGCTGGACGGCAAGGGCAGCCATCTGCTGAGCCCTCCGCTGACGTTTCCCCTGCGTGCGAAGACGCTCATGGCATGGGTGCAGTTGGACACGCTCGATCAGGCAGGCGGCGGCGTCATGAGCATCCAGACACCGAATGGCGTGGTGTTTGATGCCATTGTATATGCCGAGAAAGGCCCGCGCGAATGGGTGCCCGGCAGCAACAACTTCAAGCGTTCCGAGAAGCTGGACGGCGTGAAGGAGGACCTGGCGTTGAAGGAACCCGTGCTCCTGGCCATCGCGTATGACGCGGACCGCCGCGTGCGGACATATCGCAATGGTGAGCCGTATGGCAGGGCGTATGTCGCCAGTGAATTGATGGAGTTTGCGGCGGGTGACACGGTGGTGACGCTCGGCCTGCGGCACCTACCGGCAGTGGGCAATCGCATGCTGAAGGGCCGCATCATGGAGGCGCGGCTGTATGATCGTGCGCTGAGCGGCGAGGAGATCGCGGCGATCCATCGCGGCGACGGCAGCTTCGTGTCGCCGGCCAGAATCGCCGAGGCCATGACAGAGGCAGAGCGTCACGAAAAGCAGCGGCTGGACGGTGAACTGCAAAGGCTGGAAGCAGTGCTCAAGGAGCGTCAACTGGCCCTGCCGAAGGGCGATGTCAACCGGCAGGTCTGGCGCGACTTCGCGCAGGCATTGTTCAACATGAAGGAATTCATCTATCTCAGGTGAACATGAAACTGCACAACCACACAGGCTGGCATGGGTCGCGTCGCGAGATGCTGGCGCGCTGTTCCACGGGCTTCGGACTCACCGCGCTGGCGGGGTTGCTGGCCGACAAGACTTATGGTGCATTGATTGAGCCGCGCGAACTGCCGCAGTTCCGGGCCAGGGCGAAGAATGTGATCTTCTGCTACATGTCCGGTGGTGTGTCGCAGGTGGATTCGTTTGATCCCAAGCCGCGACTGGAGAAGGAGGCATGGCAGCCGATGCCGGTGAAGGTGGAGCGCACGCAGTTCAACAACAACGGCAACATCTTCCCCAGTCCGTTCACCTTCCGGAAGCATGGCCGCAGCGGCATGGACATCAGCAGCATGTTTCCGCACATCGCGACCTGTGCCGATGATCTGGCGGTGATCCGGTCGATGACCAGCAGGGTGAACGAGCATGCGCAGGGGAATTACTTCTTCCACACTGGATTCCCCTTCATGGGGCATCCCAGCGCGGGTGCGTGGACCAGTTACGGCCTGGGCACGGAGAACCGCGATCTGCCGGGCTTCGTCTTGCTCCAAAGCGGCGGCGCGGCACCTCCGCATGGCGGCGTCGGCCTCTTCAGCAACGGCTACCTTCCAGCGCAGCATCAGGCATCGATCCTCATCGCCGACCAGCCGGAACCCGTGCGCAACATCCGCCCGCAGGAGACCGACCTCGTGCAGCGGCAGCGTCTGGAGTTCATTGCAAAGATGGACCGCCAGTTTCTGGCAGCGACTGCGGAGGCGGCACCTGTCGAGGCGGCGATTCGCAACTACGAAACCGCCTACCGGATGCAGAGCGCCGTGCCCGATCTGTGCGACTTGCGCGGCGAGAGCGAGGCGACAAAGAAGCTCTACGCGCTGGACTCCACGAATGGCCCCACAGCGGCGTATGGGTTGCAATGTCTGCTGGCCCGGCGGCTCATTGAACGCGGCGTGCGCTTTGTGGAATTGAGCTGCCTGCCACAGCAGCTTGGGGCCGGTCAGGCGCCGAATCCGTGGGACCAGCACGGCGGACTCAAGACCGGTCACACAAACATGGCGTTGCAGGTGGATCAGCCGATTGCGGGGCTGCTGAAAGATCTCAAATCTCGCGGGCTTCTGGACGAGACGCTCGTCATCTGGTCAGGGGAGTTCGGGCGCACACCGTTTTCACAGGGGAGCGACGGGCGCGATCATAATCCCTACGGGTTCAGCCTCTGGATGGCGGGCGGCGGTGTGAAGGCCGGCTCGGTGTTCGGCGCGACGGACGAATACGGCTACCATGTCGTCGAAGGCCGGTGCGAGGTCTATGATCTCTGGGCCACCGTGTTGCATTTGCTGGGCATTGATCACGAGAAACTCACCTACCGCTTCGGCGGACGCGACGTCCGGCTGACGGACGTGCATGGGAATGTGATTCGACAAGTCGTGGCTTAAGTGAAGCGTTGACACCGATGAAAGAAACAATTTTGCGAGCAGGCAGTTCGTTCCCCCTCATCCTGACGTGGATATACTCGCTCCCGCTCGCTCACCCCTACGGGGCTGCGGCTGGGAGCCGCAGTCCTGTTGCGGTTTCCCTAACCGCAACAGACTCCCGCCGGGAGAA
>CAYQCZ010000392.1:0-4603 GCA_964415955.1 uncultured Verrucomicrobiota bacterium
TGCCAGAAATCCTTGCCGTCGCGTGTGCGGGCAAAGCCGCCCTCCGGGAAATGGATCACCACGACTTCGCGCACGCCCATTTGAAGGAGCGCACCCGCCGTGTGCCGGATGGCGACGGTGTCCAGCTTCCCAGCCGCATCGCGCACCTTGAATCCGGCGGTGCGCCCCGCTTCGAACTCGTTCAGAATGCAATAGTCCGTGAACTTCAACGCAGGCGCCACCACCTTGGCAAAGCGGTCGCCATCCTCGCTGACCACGTCCACGGAAGTGCGGAGCCCGGCCTCCTGCGCCTTGCTGAGCAGGGCGGCCGCCTTGGTGCCATGCACCTTGTGCGGCGCATCCAGGGCGTCCAGCAGCAACAGGTAACCTAGATGAAAAATGCGGGACTTGGTCTTTTCGAAATCCAATTCCGCGCCATCCCACAGGGCGTTGGCCCCGCGGCAGTGAAAGAACGTCCTGCGTCCGCCCTTCACCTCGGTCATGACATCCGTGTAGGAGGTCGGCGCCTTGGGCGTGGCCTTCAAGAATTTCGTGTCGATCTTGTGTTTCTTGCAGTCGTCGAGAATGGACTGGCCCAATGCGTCCTTGCCGACCAACCCGGCGGCGGCCAGCGGAAATTTCGCGCCCATCCTGGCCAGGTCCATCAGGACGTTGTAAGGCGCTCCGCCCGTGCCCTCGGACTGGCTGTGGATGTTGGCCAGCGATTCGGGCTGGGGCCATGTATCGATCATTTTGACCTGGTCGATGATCCAACTGCCGCCTGCGAGCAGTCCTTTGCGTGAAGATGCGGACGGATGTGGAAGCGCTGCTTTCCCTTTCATGCGGTGCTTTATTTGCCTGGTTTATTCCTGCGGAGCGACCGGCAGGGTAGAAAAGCCTCCTTGAAAATGAAACACTTTTTGTGATGGATGAACAGCCGTGGAGCCAGCCTCTGCCGGCACTCCAACCCCGGCAGCATTCACCCAGGTGGTCCCACAATGTCCTCGTGCAGGCCCACTGGGCGCTGCGTTGGAACGCAACAGGCCGCCCCGCAGGCCCCGCCGACATCGGATGCAGGGGTCTTTCCTGCGTCTGGTCCTTTCTTCGGCCCAGACCAGATCTTCACCCGGTCCCAAAAAAGCCGAGTCATGTCATGGATTCGTGCCCTGCGAATGACCGCGGGCGCTTGAAAGTGGTTTTTGAGTTTGACCATCAACGCCCCCCCACTAGCATCGCGCGCAATCTGATGAAGGCAGTTCTAGCTCTCGAAGACGGCACGATCTATCACGGCACCGGTTTTGGCGCCGAGGCCAGCGCCTGTGGCGAAGTGTGCTTCAACACCTCGATGACCGGGTATCAGGAAATCCTGACCGACCCATCCTACAAGGGCCAGATCGTCACCATGACCTACCCGTTGATCGGCAATTACGGTGTCAACGAGCAGGACGTGGAGTCGTGGAAGCCGCATGTGTCGGGCTTTGTGGCGAGGGAACTGTCGCCGGTGGTCAGCAACTGGCGGGCGGACAGTTCGCTGCATGATTATCTGGCCAGGAACGGCATCCCGGGAATTCAGGGCATTGACACACGTTCGTTGACCAAGCGGCTTCGTGTGCGTGGGGCGCTCAATGGATTCATCTCCACGGCGAAGATTTCCGATGAGGAAGCTCTGGCCAAAGCCAGGAACTGGCCCGGGCTGGTGGGCGTGGACTACGTGAAGGAGGTCACCCACAAGGAGGCCTTCCATTGGGATGCCGGGGACGAGCAAAGCGCGCGGTTCCGTGTGGTTCGCGGCAACGATGAAACCGATGCCCGCGGGGTCCGTGATCAACTGCCTGCGGCGGACATTCCGATTGTCGCGTATGATTTCGGGGTGAAATACAACATCCTGCGCATGTTGAGGCAGAGCGGTTTTCGCGTGCGGGTGGTGCCAGCCACGACGCCGGCCAGCGAGGTGCTCGCCTCCAAACCTGCGGGCGTCTTCTTGTCCAACGGCCCTGGCGACCCCTCGGCTCTGGGCTACGCGGTGAAGGCGGTGAAGGAGCTGGTGGATTCCGGCGTTCCCATTTTCGGCATTTGTCTGGGGCATCAGATTTTGGGGCAGGCACTGGGGGGGAAGACCTTCAAGCTCAAGTTCGGGCATCGGGGCGGCAACCAGCCCGTGAAGGACCTCGAGAGCGGCCGGGTGGAAATCACCTCGCAGAACCATGGCTTCGCGGTGGAACCGGCATCGTTGCCGTCGGATGTGGCGGTGAACCGCATCAATCTGAACGACCAGACCGTGGAGGGGTTGCGCCACAAGACAAAGCCCATCTTTTGTGTCCAATACCACCCGGAGGCCTCGCCGGGACCGCATGACTCCGCGCCGCTTTTCAATGAATTCAGACAGATGATCGAGACAAGGGGATGAGCATGGGCGGATTTGCGGGCTTTACCTGCCCGAAGGGAACACGCAAACTCCCGCCTCGAAAAATTTATGGCCAAAATCAAACACATCGCGTTGTTCCGATTCAAGGAGGGGACGACAGAGGACCAGATCACCGGCATCTTTGACAGCATCCTGGATTTGACCGAGGAGATACCCGGCATTGAGGATTATGTGGCGGGCCCCAACAACAGCCCGGAAGGATTGAACCAGGGTTACACCCACGGATTCATCCTTACACTGTCCGATGCCGGCGCCCGTGACGGTTATCTTTCCCATCCCGAGCACGAAAAGATCAAGGCGCTGCTCCTGCCGCATGCCGAATCCGTGCTGGCGTTTGATTTTGAGGTCTGACGGTTGCGGGACGCTTGCACAGCGCCTGCTTCGTCGCTAGTTTGCCGCCGTGGACGATCAACTCAGCCAATACGTTCCGATACTGATCCTTGCACTCGCGGCCATTGGATTTGCGGGCACCGTGCTGGTGTTGTCCGCGATCATTGGCAAGGGCGGTCCCAGGAACCGTTTCAAAGACAGCGCCTACGAGTGCGGCATGCTGCCGGTCGGCGAGGGTAGCACCCGGCTTTCCGTGAAGTTCTACCTCGTGGCGCTGCTGTTCATCCTTTTCGACATTGAAGTGGTCTTCATGTATCCGTGGGCTGTGGTGTTCAAGGACATGCTCAAGGAGCCCGGCCATGCCAACCTGATCTTTGTCGCCATGGTTTCCTTCCTGGCCATCCTGTTCGTGGGATACCTCTACGCCCTCAAGAAAAAGGCGTTCGATTGGAAACGCTGAAAGGCGGATTCCATCGGGCTTACTGCCCGCCTCAGCTCGCGCAGAATTTCTCGAAGCTGCCGCCCAGCACGTCGTTCACATCGCGGCGGACTTCGGATTCGGTCACCCGCCAGCCCGTGTCGGCCAGTTCGCAGTATTTCTCCACCAGCACCCTGCTGATGACTTTGCGCGAGTGTTCCCACTTGTAGATGACCTGGTCCATCACGCGGGCGTCGGAGTGTTGCAGGGTGACGCTCAGGCCGAGAAGTTCCACGCGCATGCGGGTCATCTCCTCGATGACGGATGGAATGTTGGTGAACCACCAGCAGCCGAAGATGTGCAGGTTGCGGAATTTGCGGGCCGCGACGCAGAGTTCGTGCTGGTTCTCGCGGGACAGCACCGTGAGGAGGAACTTGTTGTCCGGGTGGCTTGAGAACATGCGTTCGAAGGCGCCGATGTTGGATTTGCTGATGCCGTCGCCGGCGAGACGCAACTGCGGGTTGACGGCGCGTTTGACGCCGGGCATCAGCGCAAACGGCAGCCCGTGATCGCGGCAATGCGGGAGCACCGCCGCCTCGATCAACCGGGCGCACGGCCCTTCATCCGGGTAATTGAAATCCGGCGGCAGGGACACCATCAGAAATTGTGCGTCGATCCTGCGGCTCCAGTCGGCCAGAAAACGGCGCACACCACCCAGGGTCGCCTCGGAAAGATTGGAGTTCTGAATGTATCCATCCTGGATCAACTGCTGTGCGGTCTGCTCCCAGGAAAGCAGCAACGGGTCGATGCGAAGGGCGGCGGAAAACCGCCCATCCCTTTGGAAGCCCTTCTCCCAGACCTTCACTTCCTGGGGATCGAACGGCGAGTTGGTCATGCAAATCTTCCGCACGCGCGCGGTCTCCATGCACTGGGTCACGTAGGCGTCCGGTTTCCACTGGGCGAACCACTTGCGCAGGGACGGCAGATCGCGTTTGGCGGGGTCCAGTCCCAGACGGTTCAAGGTGGTCAAAACGCCCCGGCAGGCCTCCGACACGGGCGAATGCTGGATGAACAAGGCGTCCCATATCCTGTCCGCCTGCTCGCGTTTGGACAGCCCCCAGAACTGCTCGTAGGGCATGTCAAAGTAGCGAAAGGCCTCGGCCACCAGATAATGATAAATCAGCAGGTCATCAATGCCCCACAGCAGCAGATCGCCGAATGCCGCATCGTAAAGATGCGTGTGAATGTCATAGACTGGTGTCTCATTGACGGCTTTCTCCACCCATGAGGCCACCTGAAGACGGTGTTGTTCCTGATCCATAGCGCGTGCAAACGAGGCTAATCCGATGCCCCCGCGATGCCAGACAAATCTGGCGCGAAACCAGCCTTGCGCTCCCCCCCCGCCACCGTGCCTCGTTCAATGACACTGCGGATGAAGGGGTCCTTGGCCG
>CAYQCZ010000393.1:0-4603 GCA_964415955.1 uncultured Verrucomicrobiota bacterium
CACCCAGCATGCGCCCATTCCACAGGCAGAGCATGGTCAGTGGGATGAATGCCAGCACACGCAGCGGGGATTTCATCAATCGATCAAAGGCGGCATCCATGGCGGTCAATGATGCTTCGGAAACACGTTTTGTGAGCAGTTGGACTCCCATTGCCAGCGTGTAAAGGACCAGCAGGTATTCGAGAAACCAAAGATGCCCGGTGGGGATCGCGTCCAGACCCCTGCGTTGCTCCGGCATCGGAATGCTCACATTTTGCTGCGTGATGCCCCACACCAGCAGTGCGATGGTCGGCACCACGAACAACGGCCAGCCCACCAGAAAAGGCAGTCCGATGCGCTTGATCCGGTGCTTCGCAAACTCCCTTGTCCCCAATCGTTCATGCAGCATGCGTCCGAAGAATCCGGCGATGAAGAAAAACAACTGCATGCGAAAGCCGTGGATGAACAGAACCATGACATCGAAGCCAAGATTGGGCCGCACGTCCCTCGCCGCCCAAGGAATCGGCGTGGCCATGAACGACAAGGCCGCGTGCAGGACAATGCCCAGAAACATCGCCACGGCGCGGAGATTGTCCAACGCATGCAGCCGTTCCTCGCGCGGATGGGAAATCGCAGGATCGGTGCTCATGGAAGAATCAAGGGCAGGCATCGCACCCGCACTTGCCAGGCTTCAACCCAGATAAGGCACGGTCAGCGGTCCCTGGGGCAGGACGGCCACACGTGACTGCGGCCCGCGCCGCTCCAGTTCCTCGCGCACGGCCGCACTGATGTCGTGACAGGGCGTCAAGTGGCACGCGCGCACGATTTCATCCGGAAGTTTGCTGTGAACCAGCACCCTGGCCTTGCGTTGAATCACGGCCTGGATCTGCGCCTGCCATTGCTCGGCTTTCACAAAGCCGGGCGTGGCAAGCATGGCGAGGATTTCCTCCGAGCTGCTGGCACTGCGCAGAAGTTTGTCGAGCGGACTGCCGTCGGGCACGCCCTCGCTGCACTCGCAGGCGAGGATCAAGAGCCCGCCTTCGCGGATGATGCGGGCTCCAGCGCTCATGCCCTTCACGCCCTGGTATAGATTCATGTCCAGTGGGTAACCGCTGTTGGTTGTCACCACCACGTCGAAGGGCGCGTCAACCTTCTGCATCGCGGACTTGCGGACGAATTCATATCCCACCTTGTGCGCGCCAAGCAGGTCACCGGCAAACACGCCGGTAATGGCACGTTCTTCATTGAGCGTCACATTCAGCAGGAAACTGGGCCCCACGCGCAGGGCGATCTCGCGCAACTCCTCCCAGAGCGGATTGCCCTCGGTGATGCCGAACGTCGCGTTGGGTGACATCAGGTTGTGATAGCCGTGGTTGCTCATCACCGTCCGCAGCCCCGCCACTCCGGGCATGATGCCCTTGGGTCCGCCGCTGAAGCCCGCAAAGAAATGCGGTTCAATGAAGCCGGTCACAATGCGCAGGTCCGCCTCAACGGCATGCCGGTTGATGAGTGCGGGCACGCCACCCTTGGTCACACCAAGCTGCACCAGTGCGTCCTCGTTTTCCGGCTCGTGATTGAGCACGCGCCATCCGGCCACCACGGCGGGCGTCAGCATCTTTTCCATCTCGGCCTTGGTATTCGGACGATGTGTGCCGAGCTGGTTCAGCAACGTGATGTTCTCGCGTGGATGATCCTTCAGGTGCTCCAGCAGCCACGGAATGATACGGTCGTTCGGCGTGGCGCGGGTGATGTCGGTGAAGAGGATGCAGATTTTGTCCGTGGGCTTGATGCGCTCCAGCAGCGGCGCGCTGCCGATGGGCGAGTTGAGGGCAGCCAGCACGGCCGCCTTCTCATCCGACAATCCGGCATTGTGGGAGGGTTCGATGATCACCGTGCGATCATCGGGAACTTCGACGGGCAGATGCCCCTGGCCGTAGGCAAGTTGAACTTTCATGCGTGTTGCAAGCTGGGCACGACTAAACTTGAAAAGCGCCCCACGCGCAAAGCCCAATTGCTGCGCGGCTGTTTGGGCTTTTCTGGAAACGGCGGGTTTGCTTCGATGTTGCCATGACGAAGATGATTTCCAAATTGTTGCTCACAGGGGGCCTGGCACTGCTGCTGGCCGGCTGCACCACGGTGCCTGAGACAGGCCGCAGACAGGTGATGCTGATCTCCACTGGCGAGGAGGCCCAGCTTGGTTTGACATCATTCAACCAAATGAAAAAGCAGACGCCGGTAAGCAAGGATGCCGCCGCGAACGCCATGCTGCAGCGCGTGGGCCAGCGCATCGCCGCCGTGGCGGACCTGCCGAATGCCCAATGGGAATTCGTGTTGTTCGACAGCAAGGAGGCCAACGCATTCTGCCTGCCTGGCGGCAAGGTGGGGATCTACACAGGCATCCTGCAAATCACCAGGGACGAGGCCGGTCTGGCCACAGTGATCGGCCACGAAGTGGCGCATGCCGTGGCCCGGCACGGGGCGGAGCGCTTGAGCGAGGCGGCCTTGATACAGATGGGGGGGCAGATGCTTGGAGCCGGATTGTCGGCGACAGATCCCAAGACACAGGCTCTTGCATCTATCGCCTACGGACTGGGCACACAGGTGGGCCGCGAACTGCCGCACAGCCGCGCGCAGGAATCCGAGGCGGACCAAATCGGGCTGCTTTACATGGCACGGGCGGGATACGACCCGGAGGCGGCGGTGGCTTTCTGGCAGCGCTTTGGTGAGTTCAACCGCCGGTCGGGAGGAAACAACACGCCATCATTCCTTCGGACACATCCCCTGGATGATACCCGCGTGCGCCAGTTGCAGGAGTGGATGCCGGAAGCAAAGGCGCAATACCGTCCGCAGTGACCGCCGCGCCCCCATCCCGCCAGGCGCTCAGGCCGGACGCTTCATTTCAAAGCGGTCACGCGTGCGACAATACCAGTGGGGCGCAGCCATGCGGCCGATCAGGAAGAGCTTTTCGCCCAGCACCCGCTGTTTATCGTCATCAAACAGGTCATCTCTGACGTGGGCACGTTTCACGACACCGATGACTACACGGTTTGCTCCAATGTTCAATGTGCCCCATTCCACGCACTCCAGGCTGGCGGGTGATTCGGCGATCCGGGGCGGCTTGACAATGCTGGACTGAACGGCGGTGAGGCCTGCAATTTCGAGTTCGTTCACGCCGTGCGGAAACGTGCCGGCGGTTTTGTTCATGGCTTGAGCGATCGGCTCATCGACGAGGTTCACCACAAACTCCCGCGTGGCACGGATGTTCAGCGCGGTGTCCTTTGGCGTTCCGTCATCGCGATCACCCGGAGCGATGGCCACGATGGGCGGCTCGGCACCCAGCACGTTGAAGAAACTAAAAGGAGCGGCATTCACCCTGCCCTCCGCGCTGATCGTGGTGACCAGGGCAATGGGCCTTGGCGTGACCAGGCTCGCGAGGATGGGATACGCGCGGTCGGCGTGGATGCCTTCAAAATCGAGTTCCATGACCGGATGCAATGTTATTTCAACGCCGCCCAGACGCGGTGGATGTCATCGTGATCATCCAATGCCTGGAGGAATTCACCCACTTCGGCGCGTTGCTCGTCGCTGAGCTCGGGAAACTGCTTGGGCACGTAGCCCAGCTCGCTGGTGACCACCGTCCAGCCATGCTGTGAAAGCCATTTGGAGACATTTTGCATCTCCGTGCGCTCGACGATGAACCGGGCACCGGTGGCACCCTCGGGAATGTCATCATTCTGCTCGCTTGTCAGCGGTTCCACCTCGTCGGCGCCAGCCTCGATCGCAGCCTCCTCGCGGTCGATGTCCGCCTGCGGATGATAGGCCTCGACCAATCCGGCGTGCTCGAAGAGGAACTTGTTGCTGCCTGCGGTGCCTAGCTGGCCCTTCTTGAACAGCACGCGCACATCCGGCGCCGTGCGGTTCACGTTGTCGGTCAGCGCCTCGACAATCACAGGCACCTTGTGCGGGGCATAGCCCTC
The DNA here is from genome assembly GCA_964415955.1 of uncultured Verrucomicrobiota bacterium. Lineage (GTDB taxonomy): Bacteria > Verrucomicrobiota > Verrucomicrobiia > Limisphaerales > CAYQCZ01 > CAYQCZ01. The sequence goes on from CAYQCZ010000393.1 coordinate 3,957, forward strand.
GAAGACGACGTGCTCCATGATCAGCCTGTCATCGCCGGTGCCCGCGCCCTTCTTGATGGCCCGCTCGATCACGTCGCGCGGCACACTCTCCTTGCGCGCCTTTTCGCAGGCGGCGGAAAGCCGGGCGTTCAAGTCCGGTTCAGGGCCGCCCAGCTTGGCGGCGATCATGATTTCACGGACGAGCTTGGCCGTCTTCTGCCCTTTCTTGAGCGAAGCGACCTGGCGTTTGGCATGCAACCATTGTCTTCCCATGGGCGCGGAGGATAAGCATGCGCCCTCCTGGAGTTCAACCGGTTCGTTGGGGCCGCCATCCATAGGCCCAGCCTATCGCCAGCCAAGGAAACAAGTATTTCCAATCCCGGTCGTTTGCCTGTTTAATGTCATCAACACAGCAGGACTGTCCCGCCGGACAAAGAACAGCCAGTTCAGGACGGGCGGGCGCCCCGGCTGGTTCCATCGTATAACCTCAAACTAGATGCCCATGTCCAACGCAGCCAAATGCCCTTTCAACCACACCGCCGGTGGCGGCACCCGCAATCAGGACTGGTGGCCGAACCAGCTCAAGGTCGATCTGCTCCACCAGCACTCCGCCAAGTCCAACCCGATGGGCGAGGACTTCGATTACGCCAAGGAATTCAAGAGCCTCG
>CAYQCZ010000394.1:0-4599 GCA_964415955.1 uncultured Verrucomicrobiota bacterium
GTCAGCATGGCTACCACACCGCGCAGATCGGCAAGTGGCACGCGGGAATCGATGCCGGGTTCGGGCGTGACTGGGATTATCAGGTCGTGTGGAACCGCCCGCGTCATCCCGACAACGCGCCGAACTACTATTACGATCAGCTCCTCTCCATCAACGGCGGCGAGCCCCATGTGGTGAAGGGCTATTCGACGGACAACTACACGCGCTGGGCGGTGGACTACATCAAGGGCGCGAACCGCGACGCGGCCAAACCGTGGTATCTCTGGCTCTGCTACGGGGGCGTTCACGCGCCCTACACACCGGCCGACCGGCACTTGAATGATTATCCCGGCGCGACGGTGGCCACGCCTGCGGACATCTATCCGCCGCGTCCCGGCAAACCTGCCTACATGCAGACCATCGCCGCGTGGGAAAAGGGACCGGACGGCGAACCCGTCCTCAGTGACAAGGCCATCGGCAGCGAGGTGGGCGATGACTTCGAACGCGACCGCGGCCGTTCGCTCTCGAAATGGTCGCAACAGTATCATCAAGCCGTGCGCTCGCTCGACGAAGGCGTCGGTCAGGTGCTCGCCGCACTGGAGGAAAGCGGCCAGCTTGCGAACACGCTCGTTGTCCTCACCGCCGACCAGGGCTACGCGTGGGGGCATCACGGTTTCCGCGCCAAACTCGCTCCTTACGATGCGAACATCCGCTCGCCACTGATCATCTCAATGCCCGGCACACTGCCCGAGGGGAAAGTCTGCCGCACGCCCGTGGGCGGAGCGGACCTGCCGCCAACATTCTTCAGCTTCGCCGGATTGAAACTCCCGTGGACGATGCATGGCCACGACCTGACGCCATTGTTGAAGAATCCCGATGCGAAATGGCCGCACACGACCATGATGCCATTCACCGCCGACAAGTTCGGCGCGGACTGCGACGTCGTCCCGCCGCCGCCCGGCAATTATCACAAGGCAGGTGTGCCGTGGTATGTGATGATCGTCGAGGGCCGTCACAAATACATCCGCACTCTGAATCTGGACGAACCCGAGGAGCTTTATGACCTGTCCGCAGACCCCGAGGAACTCACCAACCTCGCGGGTCGCCCGGAATACGCCGCACTGCTCAAGAAACTTCGCGCCGCCGCCGTGGCCGAGTTGAAACGCACCGGGGCGAAGATGGCCAGTTCACTGCCGCCGGTGAAGGTCCTGGCGCGATGAATGACCGGCGAAGTCAGCCGGCCATGGTAACATCTTGCCTCCGGCGGCCGTCTTCAACCACAAGTTCCAGGTGCGAAACGCAAGATCCAAGCGTAAGATTTGAGACATGAAGCCCGATCAACAACCGCCCCACCTCGTCAACCGCCGCTTTTTCCTGCGCGCCACCGGCGTAACGCTTGCGCTGCCCCTGTTGGAATCGCTGTCGGGCCGTGCCTTTGGCGCGGGTTCGGCCGTGGGAACACTCGCCGGGCAGGCCGTTGGCGGCAAACGCCCGACGCGCATGGTGTGCATTGGCAACATGCTCGGGTTTTATCCGCCCGCCTTTTTCCCGAAGAACACCGGTCGCAACTACGACCTGCCGGTGGACATCGAGGCGCTCAAGCCGCACCAGAACGACTTCACGTTGTTCTCCGGTCTTGATCATGGCGTGAAGGGCGGGCACTTCGCGATTCACGCGTTTCTCAGCGGTGTGCGCAACGCCGACGCGAAGGGCATGCCCGAGGGCAACATCACGATGGACCAGCGCGCCGCGGAAACCATCGGTGGCGCGACGCGCTTTCCATCGCTCGCGCTCGGTTCCGAGGACGGCATTCATGGCGGCTGTCTCATGTCGTGGACGCGCAGCGGCACGCGCGTGCCACCGATCAGCACACCCCGTGAGTTGTTCCGGAAGTTGTTTGTCTCGGACAGCGCGGCGGATGTTGCCTCGGCGCAGGACCGTTTCGACAGGAAAGGCTCGATCCTCGACGCGGTGCGCGGTGACGCGAAGTCACTCGAACGACACCTTGGCCAGCGCGACAAGGAGAAGCTCGACGAGTATTTCACCTCCGTGCGCGACGTGGAACGGCAGATCGAGCTGCGCCGTCAATGGGCGAGTGTTCCCAAGCCCGACCCGAAGATGCAGGAACCGCAGAACAAGGATTTCGTATCCGACCTGCCCGTCATGTATGACCTGATCGCTCTGGCATTGCAGACGGATTCAACGCGCATTGCCACCTTCGAGATCGGCGGCGACTTCGAGGCGGTGGCGTTCGGTTTGAAGGGTGGTTACCACGGCCTGTCACATCATGGCATGCGGCAGGAGGCGATTGACGGCCTGATCAAGATGGAGCGCTACCAGGTCGAACAGTTCGCTCGTTTCCTTGCCAAGCTGAAGTCCATCCAGGACGGCGACGGGACATTGCTGGAGCATTCGATGGTTCTGTTCGGCAGCGGCATGGGCAACGCCAATTCGCACACGAACAACAACCTGCCCGTCATTCTCGCCGGCGGCGGATTCAAGCATGGCGAGCACAAGACGTATCCCGCCAAGGGTCTGGGCCGGCAACCGCTTTGCAATCTCTACCTCACCATGCTCCAGCGCTTCGGTCTCGAAGTGGACAAGTTCGGCACGAGCAGCGGGACGCTGACCGGTTTGGCGTGAGCGGCTTTTTCCGGTTCGAAGCAAACAGCCCTGCCATGCTGCGACATAACCAATCACCCGCCCTGAACAGTTGCCGGCTTGTCGCCATCCTGTTCATCCTGTCATCCGGTCTCCTCGTCAGCGCCGCCACGACCGCCTCCGTCCAGAAGTTCCTCGGCGCCTATTGCAACGAATGCCACGGGCCGGAGAAACAGAAGGGCGAGCGCCGCTTCGATGAACTCACGCTCCCGGTCACGAAGGTGGACACGCTCATTGACCTGAAGGACATTCTCGACCAGTTGAACCTCGGTGAGATGCCACCGAAGAAGGCGAAGCAGCCCTCGCAGTCCGAGCAGCAGGCGTTCATCGCCGAGTTGAACGACGCCCTCGCACAGGGCCATGCCGCGCTCGCAAGCACCGGCGGCAGCACCGTGTTGCGACGTCTCAACCGCCGCGAGTATCTCAACACCGTGGGCGACCTGTTCGCCATGAACATGGGCGCGTTCGATCCCACCACGAAATTCCCCCGCGACCAGACCTCCGGGCACATGGACAACCTCGGCGACGTTCTCCAGACCTCCGGTTATCTGCTCGACCAGTATCTCGATGCGGCGGACGCGATTGTGGAAAAAGCGTTCGCGCTCCAGCAACAACCGGAGGAGCGCACATGGAAGTTCGACAAGAATTTCCAGCAGCAGCCCGAACTCAGCTACTCACACAGCCGCGTCTTCAACTATCGCTACCTCTGCGTTTATGAGTGCATGGATTCCGAGAACCACGAGGGCGGTTACGCGCCGGTCAACGGTTTCCAGAAGGGCGTGCCCGTGGACGGCTACTACGAGATCAAGGTGCTTGCGCATGCGATGAACCGTGAGCATCCCTACGATCCTTCGATCTTCGGCACCGATGCCCGCGAACCGTTTCGCCTTGGTGTCGTCCCCGGCGATGCGAGCGTCGGCCCGCTGCACCATCCGCAACCGCTTCAACCCATCCTCGCCGAGCGCGTGATGGGCGATGGCGAACCCGAGTGGCATACGATGAAGGTGTGGCTCGACGCCGGACAGACACCGCGCTTCGTCTTCCCCAACGGCATGAGAAACTGCCGCCAGGCCTTCGCAAACATATCGAGGCGATACAAGGATCAATGGCCAAAGGATGATCCCTACACCGGAGGCATTGTCGAGGCGCGCCGCATCGTTCTCAAATACGGAAAAATGCCGCACATCCGCATCCACGAGGTGCAGATTCGTGGGCCGGTCGTCGAGCAATGGCCGCCCGTCACGCAGGTTGCCGTGTTGGGGAACAAACCATTCACGCCCGAACGCACCCGTGAAATTCTCCAGACATTCGCTGACCGCGCGTATCGCCGTCCGGCCACAAAGGACGAAGTGGATCGCCTCGTTGCCGTGGCCGAAGCGCGGGTGAAAGCCGGCCGCGCGCCCCTTGATGGACTGAAGGATGGGCTGAAAGCGGCGCTTTGCTCGCCGGCGTTTCTCTATCTCTCCAACGACACCACGCCCGCCGCCGACAAGACCGCGAAGCGGCAACTCACCGCCCATGCGCTGGCGTCGCGTCTCTCTTATTTTCTCTGGTCCACCATGCCGGATGCGGAACTGCTTCGCGTGGCGCGTTCCGGAGAGTTGCTCAAGACGGAAGTGCTGCTCGCGCAGACACGACGCCTGCTCAAGGACCCGCGCTCCGACGCGTTCATCACCGGATTCCTCGACAGTTGGTTGAATCTGCGCAGCCTCGGTGACATGCCGCCCGACCGCGATGCCTTCGGTGTTTTCTACACGAAGGATTTCAAGGAGGCATTCAAGCGCGAGACGCAGCTTTTTCTCCGTGACCTCATCGAGCGGGACGCGAGCATCGTGAACTTCCTCGATGCCGATTACAGTTTCCTCAACCAGCCGCTCGCCAAACTCTACGGCCTCGGTGACATCGCGCCGCCGGAGAAGGCGCACGAGTTCCGCAAGGTGGCGCTGAACAATCCCAACC
>CAYQCZ010000395.1:0-3546 GCA_964415955.1 uncultured Verrucomicrobiota bacterium
ACCGCCGATCTGCTCGGCAAGCTCTCGAAGAAAGGTCTGGCGGTGGATCATTACACAGCGCAGGACAAGCCGCTGTTCGAACTGACTGAAGGCGAAGGTGAGCGCGCGACGGTAACGCCGCTCTTCTCGATTCCTGAAATCCTCAACGGCGTGAAGGCCGTCGGCAAAAAGGGCATCCAGATGTATCGCTTCAAGGGCTTGGGCGAAATGGACGCCAAGGAACTGTTTGAAACCACAATGAATCCCGCCAAACGCAAGCTGCTGCGCATCGACCTGTCCGACGCGATCGAAGCCGAGGAAATGTTCACCAGGCTCATGGGTGACGAAGTGGAGCCACGCCGCCAGTTCATCGAAGACAACGCCCTCAACGTTCGCAACCTGGACGTCTGAAAAAGCGTTGACGAATGTAGTCACGCGTGACTACATTGCAGCCATGAAGAAAACCAAGCCAGTCACATACAAAACAGCCGGTCCGGCAGAGCCTTCCGTGCTGCGCGATGCCACGGTGGCAGATTGGGGGCGCGTGGTTTCTGTGCGTGACGCCAAAGCACATCTTTCCGCTTTGCTGGAGTGGGTGTCTGCCGGAAACGAACTCACCATCACCAGTGACGGCCAGCCCAAGGCCCGCCTGGTCGGGGTCCACACCGTCCGTCCACGAAAGGTGTTCCGGGGCATGGGAGCATTCCTGTCGGGCCAGCCCGTTCACCGCGGCATGTCGGCTGAGGATGCAGTCAATGCGGACCGCGATGCGCGGGGTTGGTGATGTATCTCGACTCCGCCATCCTTGTGAAGCTGCTCGTGCGGGAAGCCGACAGCGACTGGTTTGCCCGCCATCTGTCAGGGCACAGCTTCGACACATCGGAGCTGGCCCTGACCGAGGTTTGCTCGGCCCTGCTGTTCAAGGAGCGCGACAACGGCATCACAGAACACGAGCGGATGCGGGCGACCGCCAAACTGTTTGAAATGGTTGACGACGAATTGATATGGCTGCATCCCGTCAGCCGCCAGATGCTGGACCGCGCCCGCGCCATCCAGCAGGCGTGCCATCCGCGCATCCCGCTGCGCACGCTAGACGCGATGCATGTCGCCACCTGCGACCTGCACCAGTGCGGCACTCTCGCAACCACCGACCGCCGCATGCGGGCTGCATGCACCCAACTGGGCATCGCACTCATGCCGGCAAATCCCGAGGATGTGAACGCCGACTAATCCACCCCAAACATGCCAGACGAGACAGAACCCAACCAGCAGCCATCCCCGCCCAGCAGTCCAGGGTCCATTTACGCACAAGGTGAGAAGGTCCAGAAGATCAATGTCGCGGATGAGATCAAGAACTCGTTCCTCGACTATTCGATGTCCGTCATCATTTCACGTGCATTGCCGGATGTGCGGGACGGATTGAAGCCCAGCCAGCGCCGCATCCTCTACGCGATGCATGAGCTTTCCCTCTACCCCGGGCGCAAGCACATGAAGTGCGCGAAAATCTGCGGCCAGACCTCGGGTGATTACCACCCCCACGGTGAGGCGGTCATTTATCCCACACTCGTCCACATGGCCCAGACTTGGGCCATGCGCGAGCGTCTGGTGGACGGCAAGGGCAATTTCGGCTCCATCGAAAACGATCCTCCGGCAGCCATGCGTTACACCGAGGCGCGGCTCACGCACCTGGGTGCCGCCTTGTTGACCGATCTGGACCGTGACACGGTGGATTTCGCACCCAACTACGACGAGCGCCTCACCGAACCAACGGTTCTTCCCGCATCCTTTCCCAACCTCCTTGTCAACGGCGGCACCGGCATCGCGGTCGGCATGGCCACCAACATGCCCCCCCACAATCTTGGCGAGGTCATCGACGGCGTCTGCGCCCAGATTGACGATCCCAACATCACCATCGGGGGCCTGATGAAGCACATCAAGGGGCCGGACTTCCCGACGGGAGGTGTCATCTGCGGCATTGAGGGCATCAAGAACTACTTCGAAGGCGGGCGCGGGAGCGTGAAGTTGCGCGGCCGCATGGGTGTGGAGGAGCTCAAGGGCAACCGCGAACAGATCGTGGTCACCGAGATCCCCTACAACGTCAACCGCGCGGCTTTGGAGGAGCGCATCGCCGATCTGGTGAATCAAAAGATCATCACCGACATCTCGGCCATGCGCAACGAGTCCGACGAGCACACCCGGCTTGTCATGGAACTCAAGCGGGATGCCACCCCCAAGGTCGTCATCAACAACCTTTACAAGCACACCCAGCTTGAAACGACCTTCAGCGTCAACATGCTGGCGATCGATCATGGCCGTCCAAAGACGCTGAACCTCAAGGAACTGATCCAGTGCTACATCGAGCACCGACGCGAAGTCATCCTGCGCCGCACTCGCTTCGAGTTGAAGAAGGCCGAGGATCGCGCGGAACTGCTGGAGGGATACCTGATCGCGCTGGCCAATCTCGACGAGTTCATCCACATCATCCGCAGCTCCGGCAACAAGGATGAGGCGCGCATCAAGCTGCTGGCCTTCGAGTGGAACCGCGCGCAAGTCGAAGCATGGGGAATCCTCATCCGCTCAGAGGCGCGGCTCGTGAACGGGCGTTTTTCCCTCTCCGAACGCCAGGTGGATGCCATTCTGGAACTCCGCCTCTACCAGCTTACCGGGCTGGAAATCGACAAGGTCGAGCAGGAATACAAGGCCATCCTCGAGGTCATCAAGGATCTGCTGGACATTCTGGCGAAGGAATCCCGCGTGATGGCGATCATCAAGCAGGAACTGCTGGAGATCAAAGCGAAGCACGCCTCGCCCCGCAAAACGGAGATTGTTCCGGACGAGGGCGAGATGGCCATCGAGGATCTCATCGCCAACGAGGGGGTCATTGTGACGATCACCCACAACGGCCTGATCAAACGCACCAATGTCTCCAGTTACAGGGCCCAGCGCCGCGGCGGCAAGGGCGTCATCGGCATGGCCACCCGCGAAAGCGACACGCCCGGGGACAGCGACTTCATCGAGCATCTGTTCACCGCCAGCACGCATGACTACCTCATGTTCTTCACGAACACAGGCCGCGTGTATGTGGAGCGTGTCCACGAAATTCCGGACATGGGCCGCGCCTCCAAAGGGCGGAGCATTGCCAACCTGCTGGAACTTCAGTCGGGCGAAAAAATCGCCGCGCTGGTCCGCGTGCTTTCCACGCTCGGGCCCAACAAGGAGGATCTGACCTGGCAGCAGGAGTTCTTCGTGTTCTTCACCACCCGCAAGGGCACCGTCAAGAAAACGGCCCTCTCGGATTTCGCCAACGTCCGCAAGGGCGGAATCATCGCCATCAGCATCAACGAGGGCGACGCCCTGATGGACGTGAAGCTGACCACGGGAGTGGACCAGATGGTGCTCATCACCCACGAGGGGATGAGCATACGTTTCTCGGAGGAAGATGTGCGTTGCATGGGGCGTCCGGCTGCGGGGGTGCGTGGCATAGCATTGGATGGAAACGATGAAGTGGTCGGAGCCGCCGTGGTCATCCCCGATGCCACATTGCTGGTTGCAGGTGAGAACGGCATC
>CAYQCZ010000395.1:3556-4584 GCA_964415955.1 uncultured Verrucomicrobiota bacterium
AAGCGCACGGCATTTGATGAATACCGCACCCAGTCACGCGGTGGCAAAGGCATCATCACGATGAAAACCACCGACAAGACCGGAGGCATCGCCGGGGCTCTCTCCGTGAAGGAGCAGGATGAGATCATGCTCATCACCTCCGGGGGCCAGATGGTCCGCACCTGCGTCAAAGACATCCGGGAAGCCGGCCGCAACACCATGGGCGTCAAACTCATCAACCTCGCGGAGGGCGACAAGCTTCAGGCCATCGCCCCGGTCATCAGCGAGGAAGGCGAGGATGCCAGCGAGGAGCCACCGGCCGCCAGTTAACCCAGTTTGCAGCACAAACTCCCTTTGAAAAAGGGCTGGCTTCTTTGAAGCCAGCCCTTTTGTATGTCGTCAGTTTCAGCGAATCCACACCTCAATTTGATGCATGAAAACCAACCTGTTGATCACCGGCGCCCTGTTCGCAGCTTCACTGATCGTTCAGGCCGATGACTGGCCCCAATGGCGCGGCGCCGACCGCACTGACATCTCCAGGGAGAAAGGCCTTCTGAAAAAATGGCCCGAGGGCGGCCCCAAACTGTTGTGGATGTCCAAGGATGCCGGCCTGGGCTACTCCGGTTACTCCATTTCCAAGGGCAAACTTTTCACGATGGGCTCGGTGAACGGCATGGAGCACGTCATCTGCTTCGATGCCGCTTCCGGAAAAAAGCTTTGGAGCACGGAGATCGCGCCTGAACTGAAAAACGGCTGGGGAGACGGGCCCAGGTCCACGCCCACGGTGGATGGGGACCGGCTTTACGCCATGAGCGGTCAGGGCACGCTGGCCTGTTTGCATGTTGCCGACGGCAGGGAACTCTGGCGTGCGGCCATGCGCGATTTCGGCGGCAAGACACCCAATTGGGGCTACACGGAGTCCGTCCTGGTGGAGGGCAATCTGGTCATCAGCACGCCCGGCGGCGCACAGGGCACGCTGCTCGCGCTCGACAAGTCCACCGGCAAGAAGGTCTGGCAGACCGGGGAATGGACCGACCCCGCCCATTACT
>CAYQCZ010000396.1:0-4577 GCA_964415955.1 uncultured Verrucomicrobiota bacterium
TTGCGCTGGCCCGGCCTTACTTTGCGGGCGATGCCAGGGACGGAACGATGATGGTTGTGATACTGGATGGTTCGGCATCGATGCAGAGCACCGACGAATCACCCAGCCGATTTGAGAAGGCGCGTGCCGGGGCGCTCTCACTGGTCGATGGCATGAAGGATCACGATCAAATGGTGGTGTTGACCGTGGCGGGCCAGACCGAGGTCAAACAATCGCCCACCGGCGACAAGACTGCACTTCGCCGCGCCCTGGCCTCTGCTGCGTCCGCCGATGCCCCCACGCGTCTCGTGGACGCGCTCAAGCTCGCCGAGACGCTGATCAAGAACCGTCCGGACAGTGAAATCCACCTGTTCAGCGATGGCGCCGTGGGTGATCTCGGCGATTTTGAGAACAAGGACCTGCCCATTGTCTTTCACAGCATCGGCAAGCGGGGAAACAACATCGGCATCGTGGCTTTGGACGTGCGCGCAAATCCCGATGATGCCTCACAGCGCGCTGTGTTTGTGAGCCTGGTCAATCACTCGACCAACCTGCTTTCCACCGACATGCAGCTTCAGTTCAACGATCGGGTGGTTGAGAACCGCACTGTTGCGCTTGAACCCAGGGAGACGCTGCCGCTCGTTTTTCTCGCCGCGCAATCCGAGCCGGGTGTGTTCACTGTGAAGCTCACCGCGGAGGACGATCTCGCCGCCGACAACCAGGCCTCCATCGTCAGCCTGCTGCCGCGCCCGGTGAAGGTCCATCTCGTCACCCGCGGCAACCGCTTCCTTGAGCGTGCCCTTCGCGCGGCGTCCGGCGTGGAGCTGACCACGACCGCAGGTCTCACCGACTCCGCCAAGGGCCAGGATGTTGTCGTGCTGGATGCTGTGGAACCTGTCGTCTGGCCGGAGCCGAACGTGCTGGCCATCCGCGTCGCCAACACGAACTGGATGGACATCGCCGGTCAGGTCGAGGGCCCGGCCATTGTGGATTGGAAATCAACACATCCACTTCTCCGGTATTGTAGTTTCGACAACGTCCAGATTGCCGAAGCGCTGGCCGTGAAGCCGCCGGCATGGGGCCTGACGCTGGTGGATGCGCCACAGACGCCGCTGATTGTCGCGGGCGAACTCGGACGCCAGCGCATCGTCTGGATCGGTTTCGACACCCTTCAAAGCACGTGGCCGCTGCGGGTGTCATTCCCCATCTTCATCGCCAATGCCATCGAATGGCTCAACCCGCAGGCCGTCAATGCCGCCCAGTTGATGGTGCGCGCCGGCGACCCCTTCAAACTGCCTTTGACCGAGCCGCTGCAGAAGGTGGATGTGACTTTCCCCGGCGGCATGGTGAAGACCATGAATGTGGAGACCAACGCCCGCGAAGTTGTCTTTGCTGAAACCCTCAGACAGGGCATCTACAAGATTCGGGCAGGTTCAGCCGGGAACACTTTCTGTGTGAACCTCATGGACAGCGCCGAGAGCGACACGACGCCACGTGCGGAATTGAAGCTGGGCAAATACTCCTCCGTGCAGGCGACCACTGTGAGGCGGGCCAATTTGGAACTCTGGCGCTGGCTGGCAGCCGGGGCGCTGGCGGTGCTGATGTTTGAATGGTGGTATTACCACAGGAGGACCGTGTGACCATGCCCGACTCCCACACCTTCGGAGGGACGAGCTATGCGAGTCCCTGTCATTCAATCAAAGCGTGGTGGAAAAGGGACTCGCGTAGCTCGTCCCTCCCATTGTTTGAGGTGGCGTTGATCGCGCTGCAACCAGCGGCGGCTCGCAGCGCGATGCGCGCCACCTGTGGAGCTGGGCTTCAACCCGTTTTGATGGACGAAGAGATGGAAACGCGCCTTGTGAGTGATTGGGAATGAACCCATGCAAGATGAAGAGAACAAACCGAAGAAGAAAGAGATGCATTGGCTGAAGGAATGGCTTGTGTATGGCACAAGTTCGATCCTGCCGCTGGGGCAACTGGCGTTCATGGTCTTCTTGATGATCATCATGGCTGTATTCCTCAGATCTTGTGATTGATTGGAGTGAACCGGTGACAAACGACCCAAAGAAAAAAAAGGAACTGAACTGGTTTCAGGAATGGCTGGTTTACGGTGGAAGTTCGCATGTCAACCTGATTCCAATTGCCACAATTGCTGTTATCGGAGTGCTAGTTGGGGTGGTGCTACCAAACCTCATGCGATTGAAGAGCAGTCTGGCTTCATCGAGGCATGGACATGTTGTCGCGTATGCCGCGCAGGACCAGGTCTATGCAGAGCCGATCTTGAAGTTGTTTGAGAAGGAGGGCGGCATTGTGGTGTGCCCGTTATATGACAGCGAGGCGGTGAAGACGGTTGGTCTGGCGAACCGGCTGCTGGCCGAACGCAGCCATCCGCAATGCGATGTCTTCTGGGGCAACGAGGAAATGCGCACCCGCCAACTCGCAGCGGAAGGCGTCTTTGAAAAGTGGGCCGCCTTTGGCCATCGCTCGCGTCAACTGGTCATCAATACGAACTTTGTTTTCGCGGAGCGCCGAGCATCGCTCGGCGAGATGCACGAACTTAACGATGCTGGCCAAGCGATGCTCGGTGCTCCAACGTCCTTGCTCGAACTCACGAACGCCCACTGGCGCGGCAAGGTCGCGCTGGCCTATCCGTTGTTCGGCACCACGGCCACGCATTTACTCGCGTTGCGACAGCACTGGGGCGAAGCAGGCTGGCGGGCGTGGTGTCGCGCACTGGTCGCCAATGACGCGCTGATCGTGGACGGCAATTCCACGGTGGTGAAACTGGTAGGACGGGGCGAAGCGTGGATTGGACTGACGGATTCGGACGACATCGCGGCGTTTCAAAGGGAGGGATTGCCGGTGGCTCCAGTCACTTTCAAGGAGACCTTGTTCATACCCAACACCGTTGCGATTGTGAAAGGCGCGCCTCACATGGACGCAGCCAGAAAGCTGTTCGATTACCTGCAAACGCGTCCGGTGGTGGAGCGTCTGGTGGCTGAGAACGCGCTTCAGGGCGTCGAGGTTTCCATCGAGGAAGGATTGAAGCCGGATTGGAATGAGCTGCTGGCGCGGTTGGATCAAGACACCACAGCCTTGAAAGGCATTTTCCTGAGATGACCCGCTGTGTTCAACGGCATTTGAGGTGGTGCGTCTCGCGCTGCGAGACGCCGCTGGTCGCAGCGCGACCAGCGCCACCTTCAAGCAAACGAGCCAGCTTCATATTCCACTCATGAACTGGGCCCTGCTTCAAAACAGCCTGCTGATGAGCACCGCCGCCACGATGCTGGCATGTGCGCTCGGTTCGGTTGTGGCGCTGGCGTTGATGTGTCTTCCGCGAGCGCCGCGCACCATGGGGCTGGCCTTGTGCGTGGCGTCGCTGGCATTGCCGCCGTTCGTCGTGGTGGGTTGCTGGATTGATCTGCTGGGACAGACCGGCGAATGGCGGCGATGGCTGCCGTTGGACATTTATTCGTTGGGCGGTGCGTCATGGGTTCTCGGCATGATGTTCTGGCCGGTGACTGCGGTGATGATCACCGGTGCATTGCTCCGGCTTGATCGTGACATGATTGAGGCGGCGTCGGATCAATCCGGCTGGCTTTTTCTGAGGCAGGTGGTGATGCCGTCAGTGAGTCCGTCATTGGGGCTGGCATCCGCTGTCACGTTCGTCCTGGCGCTGAACCAGTTTTCGATACCGGCAGTGCTTCAGGTGAAGGTTTACACGGCCGAGGTGTGGCTGCGGTTCAACACGGCGTTCGACCATCGCGGCGCGCTTGCGGCGAGCTGGCCATTGATTCTTGTGCCGCTGGCCTGGCTGTGGTGCGTGCGTGGAAGCAGATGGCCATGGCCGTGGCGCTCCCGCATCGACACAAACCAAGTGTTCAAGAGGCAGCTTGGCCCCGTCCTCCATGGTGGCATCCTGGGCTGCTCGTTGGTGGTCCTGTTCCTGTCCCTGGCACTGCCGCTCTGGCAGCTGGCTGGGGAATCGCGCACATGGACCGAGCTGGGCGGGGCGCTGGCAGCCGGCGGGCATGCAGTATGGAATTCATTTGCGTTCGCCGTGACTGCGGCCTCGCTGGTGTGCCTCTGCGGCGTGCTGCTCTGCCGGTGGCGGGCGGCATGGTGGTTGTGGATGTTCTTTCTTGTGCCGGGTGTGCTGACGGCAATCGGGCTTGTCCTGCTTTTCAACCGCCCGGTGACCGCATGGTTTTATCAGAGTGCCGGGATCGTGGTGCTGGCGCTGGTGCTGCACTTTGTGCCGTTCGGGCGCAGCGGCATCCGGCTTGCCCTTGATGGTGCAGACCGTGACTTGATGGAGTCAGCCCGGCTGGCGGGCATTCATGGCTGGCATCTGCTCAGACATGTGTATTGGCCGCAAATGGCCGGAACAGTGGTGGCGACCTGGTATGCCGTGTATGTGCTGTGCCTGTGGGATGTGGAATCCATCGTGCTGCTGATGCCGCCGGGATGTGAGACGCTGTCCCTGCGGCTTTTCAACCTGCTGCACTACGGGCACAACGCGCAGGTCAATGCCCTGTGCATCGCGCTGATGGGGCTGGCGGTGGCACCGCTGGTGGCCGCCGGTTTGTGGTCAGGCA
>CAYQCZ010000397.1:0-364 GCA_964415955.1 uncultured Verrucomicrobiota bacterium
CCTCATCCACTGGCCCGACGGCACCTCCTCCACCCACACCCTCCAGCCAGGCCAAGGGGAAGTGATGATTCAATCTCCGCAGCGACTGGGAACTGAAGTCCCGTAAAATCATTCTGCGGGAATGCGTGAAGGTTCAGTTTTCTGACCGGCTGAAAGTGCGCGGCCCAACCCAGCGCGTATTGTATTTCCTGATCCAGGATGCATCGGGGCCGTCCGGATGCTGCTGCTGTCCATACAACTGGTCATCCATGCCGTGGAAGGGCAGCGGCTCGACGGTCCAGCCATGTCTTACGTGATAATCGGCATCCTTGTCCCAGCCCGATGTGCGGAGGAAAAACGACCTTTGCATGCCCGTCGCCCGCGA
>CAYQCZ010000397.1:374-4577 GCA_964415955.1 uncultured Verrucomicrobiota bacterium
GATGTGCTGCACCTGGTCGCGCCCCACGGGCACACGGGTGGCGTTGAATTTCAGGGTCAATTCATCCCCGCCATTGAGGAGCACCAGGGCGTTGTCTTTTCGCTCGAGCAGTTCCCGCACGTCTCCGTAGCGGGTGCACCAACCGGAGGGTGTGATGGTCCAGTTGGGCCTTGATTGAACAATTGAGTAGCTGGGGGTCAGCGGCTCATGCCAGGGCGTGTCCTCGAATGCGCTGAATCCCCGCCACTGAAGATCCGCCACATCCGGCAGCATCTCATGAACCCGCATCCCCCCCTTTGAATGACGCATCATGGCGATCCTGTCCCAGTGGATTTCAAAAGCCGTGGAAAGGCGCAACCGGCGCGCACCGGGCGGGAGTTTGCCGGAAAGGTCCACGAGGATGGTCTTGGTCTTGCCGGCGGGTGCGCCCACCAGCACATCCAACGGCTGCCAGATTCCCTGCGAGGACTCCGCTTCCAGCGTGGGGAATGGGAATGGAAGACTGGGATCGTGGCTTGCACCGATGTTGGCCATGCCGCCACCGAACCTGAGCCATCCGTTCATGACCAGCACCAGCGGTGCATTCGTCGCCAGGGGTCCGAAATCGAGCGTCACGGCAAAAGGCTCCGCCAGCCCTCGAAGTTGCGGCGAACGGATGACCGGAGGAGACACGCGGCGACGATCCACGCCCGCCAGGACATCCGTGGCATCACGCCCATCGGGCCCGATCGCAGACAGGAGATCATGCGCGGGTTCGAGAAGGACGAGTTCATGCGGAACGAATGGCTTGCCCGGACGCAGCTTGCTGGTGGCATGCACCTCCGTGCCCGGGGGATGATCCGCAGCAATCAAGCGGGCCGTGTCCAGATAAAGCACTTCGCGCAATTCCTCGGTGATGTGCAGTTGATGGAATCCGTCACGGGGCTTGAATGCGCCTTCGTCGCCAATGAACACTATTTCATCAGGGTCGGCCTCGATCATCCTGCCTTCAGCCACGGGAAGCCCCAACGGAGCGGCGCCGAGGAGATCGGTGACGAAGCGCGTTTCATCGCCATCGCAGACGTAAAGGTAGGGGCACGAGCCCGTGGGCAGCTGGATTTCGCTGACATACAACGAGCGGGCGCAATCCACCTTCACATCGCTGCTGTTGATGGACAAATCGAACCAACGCACGTTGAGCGACTGGAGCATCTCATGACGTCCCACACCGATTTCGATGGGCAATCGCGACACGGTGCGCGAGACCCTGAGACCTCCCGCGGCGGCCTCGATGCGGATGCCAAGGCCGCTGGCATTGGAACGCTGGCCGATCACCCGCAGTTTCAACTGGCGGTGGGCGTTGCCGCCGTTGTTCCTCAGAAACCGCAACCCATCCGGTCCCGTGTCGAGCAGCACGTCCGTGTCGCAGTCCATGTCGAAGTCGGCCGGATGAATGCCTCTCACGCGGCTGCCGGGACTGAAGTGCAGCGATTCCAGTCCAAGAGCCTTCGTCCGGTCCTCGAAACCGGCGGTTCCAAGATTGCGCCAGACTCTCAGGCCCCTGCCGCCTGCAAACACATCGAGCCAGCCGTCATTGTCATAATCCAGCAGGGCCAGGACGCTGACTTCAAAACCGTCCAACGGAAGCACGGTGTGGTTGGTTGTTCCTGCCAGCACCACCGTCAAGACCGACGGCGATGCCACCACCAGGTCGCTGCGTCCGTCATTGTTGAGATCGCCCGCCACAATCACCTCTCCCACAGGCCAGTCCAACGGAGACTGCGCAGAGGACCAGACGCCACCGCGTTGCTTGGAGACCAGAAGGGGTTGAGCCCCGGGCCGCGCGAAGATCAGATCCAGCAAATCATCATTGTTCCAGTCTTCCGCGATGACATCCGAGGCACGCCCCACACCGTCCGGCAGACCGGCAAATGCCGTCATGTCGGCAAAAATGGAATTGCCCTGATTGCGAAAAAAACGGGCGGAACCGCCGCCGACTGCGAGAAAGTCAAGTTTGCCGGTGACATCCAGGTCGGCAAGAAGTGCATTCGACGCGCCTGCCGGGGAAAGCCCGCTTTGTGCAGTGACATCCGTGATGGTCCCGTTCGTCGCGAAACGGAAAACCTGCGCGCCGTCCGCGCCAACCGCAACCACGTCCTCCACACGGTCGTTTTGAAGGTCCCCCACCAGAAACCGCGAAGGCCGCGAGGTCAGTTTGATGCCCGATGATGAAGGGTCCACGCTGAATGTGCCCGAGCGGTTGCGAAGCAGCGCCAGTTCGTCTCCACGCACCACCACCAAGTCCTGCCAGTCGTCGTAGCCCACATCCAGCACCGCCACAGGGCCGGCAAAGCCCCCCGCCCCGCCAAGCACACGCGCGGTGTCGTCAACGAACACGACCTTGATGCCGGCCGCATCGGGTTGTTCCTGTGTGAAGGCCCTCCGCGCAACGGTATGTTTGCACAACTCCAAGGCACCGGTGTCCGTGCCGAAACCTGCCTTGCCCTCGGCCAGCCGCTGATGGGTTTGCAGCGCCAGCGCGGCCTCTTCGCGCCGTTCGGCCCGCAGCAATGTCTGGCTGAGCAGATAATAGGCCGCGGGGTGCTTAGGGTCGCGAATGGTGGTTTCTTGAAAGCTGAAAACTGCCTCGTCGATGTTGCCGACGGCCATGTGGGCGCGACCCAGTTGAAAACTCGCAGCGGCCACGGAGGGCTCCATGTCGTGCGCCGTTTGCAACGACTTCAATGCCGCGTCGTTTTGTCCGAGCCTGAGCCGCGCGCAACCAAGAACGTAGTGGGCGGAAGCCGAACGGTAATCGATCTTCAACACTTCCTCGGCATGCGGGATGGCGTCCGACGGTTGTCCGGCACGGAGGAATGCGAGGGCGAGATTGAGCCGGGCATCGGGATGGGCAGGATTCGTGGCCACGGCCTTGGTGAACTCCTGCACAGCCCTGGCCGCATCTCCATTGTCCAGATAGTTGCAGCCGGCATTCATGGACTCGACGAATGGATCCCCGTCGCCTTTCACGGTGGCGGCTTTTTGAGCACCGGTGTGTTCCACGCCCTTGCGCGCCAGAAGGAACACCACCAGCAATCCACACAGAACAATCCCGATGGAAAGCGCCACATACAGGGGGATGCGGCGGCGGGGGCCAAGCGTTGGGTCAGCCGGGAGCTTCATCACGGGGGACAGCTTATCCAGCGCGCCATCAACGCACAAAGATCAATCGGAGGTGTCTGCACGGCGGGCTTCCTCCTCCTCGATGCCCTGCTGAAAATCCGCCTCAAGAAAGCTGATGATTCTCCAGACCACCACGCCGATGAGACCGATGGCTGCCAGCCCCGCCAGCGAACCCATGGTGACGTCATGGCGTTTTTCTGGGGAGAGATCGCGCAGGGCATGCATGAACGCCGCCGCGGTCACGAGGAGAAACACCAGTGCGACGATGCCAAACCGCCACCCCCTGCCCTTCGCATCCGGCACCATGTCCCCTTCGCGTCCAAAGATGAACCGCCAGCCCAGCAGGACGGCCGCGCCCCCCAGCACGCCGCAGATGGCGGCGGTCGCATCCAGTTCAAACCGAGCCGTGGGATTGAGCTGTTTGATGGAGCCGACAAACCCCGCCGCCAGGGACATGCAAAGGGCCGAGGCGTATTTCACCACCCCATGGAAGTCTTGCTCGTTGCGGTCCACACCCGGACGGTAGTCCCTGCATCGCTGACGGCGCAAGCCGGCCCTTTTCCCAGTTGCAGCGAGGGCGGAGATGGTTGCTTAATCCGTCCATGCGCGAACATTCCCTCGATTTCCTGAAGACACTGGTCAACACCCCGAGTCCCACGGGGCATGAGGTGCGCGGCCAGCGCGTGTGGCTGGATTATGTCCAGCCGTTCGCAGACGAAACATTCTCGGATCATTACGGCAATTGTGTCGCCGTGCTCAACAAGGGAGGTTCACCCCGCATCATGCTGGCGGCCCATGCGGATGAGATCGCCATGGCCGTCAATTTCATCACCAAGGACGGCTACATTTATGTGAAACGGATGGGCGGCATCGATCCCGCCATCACCAAGGCGCAGCGGGTCACCATCCACAGCAGCAAGGGCCCGGTGAGGGGTGTGGTCGGGAATGTCGCGCCTCATCTCTCGAAGGGAAGCAACGGCGACCCGAAGGGAGCCGCTGAATAAAGGGGGGTTTTCAGATTTGGGTGATGGAATGGCGGTA
>CAYQCZ010000398.1:0-4572 GCA_964415955.1 uncultured Verrucomicrobiota bacterium
ACCAGCATGAACCCCAGCAGCAACGGCACGCTGCCGAGCATGGGCACACGGAAGATCAGCCTCGCCGCCGCCAGTATCAGCAAGGTCTGGATGTAGCCGACCATGATGTAGGGAATGAGTTTGCCGATCATGACCTCGCCCGGCCGGGCCGGGGTGGACAGCAGATTTTCCATCGTGCCACGTTCCCGTTCCCGTGTGATGGCCAGGGAGGTGATGATCACCATGGTCATCGTCAAGACCACGCCCATCAGTCCCGGCACGATGTTGTATTGCGTGATCCCCTCCTGGTTGTAATGCCGGTGCATGCGCAGATCAATCGCTGGCGGAGTCGCCCGCAGGGGCTCCAGGGGACCCTTCAAATCACGATCCAGCACGGCGTCCATCAGCAGTTCAAGGGCTGCCATGGCATTTCCCGTGGCCGCAGGATCCGTGGCGTCGGCCTGAAGCAGGAGCGGCGGGCGTTCACCGCGAAGCAGCCTTTTCGAGAACGCCTCCGGGATGTGCAGCACAAACTGCACTTCACCCGACGCCAGGAGGCGGGCGATTTCCTGCTCTGAGCCGGCCTGGCGGATGATGCGGAAGTATCCGCTGTTGTGCATGGCCGCAACGATGGACCTGGAAAACACGCTGTTGTCCGCGCTGAGCACGGCGGTTGGCAGCTGCCTGGGGTCTGAGTTGATGGCGAATCCGAAGAGCACAAGCTGGATCATCGGTATGCCCACCATCATGCCGAACGTCAGACGGTCGCGCCGCATCTGGATGAATTCCTTGCACACCACGGCCCAGAAACGGCGGAGGCTGAAACGCATTGATCTCATGACGCCACGGGGCTGGCTGCGCCCATCAGGTGGATGAAAACATCCTCCAGACTTGATGCCACTTCCCGCCATCGGTTGATCTCAGGGATGGCCGCGGAGCCCACCGCAGCCGCCAGCAACTCCCGGTCACGTCCGCTGACATGCAGCGTGTTTCCAAAAGGCACGACCTGTTCCACGCCGGAGGCCCTGCGGAGGTTGCTGCTGATGGTGTGCAGGCCCGGGCCGGTGATTTCAAACGTCACGAGACCTGCGGAATGGATCACCTCATCGGCCGTGCCATGCGTCAGCAGATGGCCGCAGGCGATGTAGGCCAGCCTGTGGCACCGCTCCGCCTCATCCATGTAATGGGTGGTGATCAGGACCGTGAGGCCGCCCGAGGCAAGGTGGTGGATTTCATCCCAGAAGTCCCGTCGCGCCTTCGGGTCCACGCCGGCCGTGGGTTCATCAAGGAGGAGCAGTTGCGGGTTGTGAATCAATGATGCGGCCAGCGCGAGGCGCTGTTTCCATCCGCCCGAAAGGTGCCCTGCCAGCTGCCTGCGCCTGGCCAGCAGGCCGAGCCTTTCGAGGCTCCGGGAGACGGCCTCGCGACGCGCAGGGATGCCATGAATGCGCGCCATGAAATCAAGATTCTCCTCGATCGTGAGATCCTCGTAACAGCTGAAACGCTGTGTCATGTATCCGACCCGGTGCTTGATCTCAGGTGCGTCACGAACGATGTCGAAGCCCAGGCACGTTCCGGTGCCGGCATCTGGAGTCATCAAGCCGCACAGCATGCGCAGGAAGGTGGTTTTCCCGCTGCCATTGGGGCCGAGAAAGCCGTAAATCTCCCCCTTTCGAACCTGCATGGAAATGCCGTCCACAGCCACGAGGCTGCCGAACCTCTTGGTGACCCCATGGACATCGATCACGCATTCGCTGGTGGACGGATGCTTCATGGAGCGAGCCTCACATCCACGGGTTTGCCCGGGAGAAGCCCGGATGTGTCCGGGGTGTCAAAGCGGGCCTCGACCATGAAAACCAGTTTCGCGCGTGTCTGCTGGCTGTAGATGACCGGCGGTGTGAACTCGGCCCGGGTGGAAACATAGTGCACGGTCCCTTTCAGCGGCTGGCGGAACCCGTCTCCCTGAATCATCACCCTGGAATCCGGCCGGACATCCCCGAGCCGGCTTTCTGGAACAAAGAACCGGACCATCAGGTTCGTTGGCGGCAAAAGCACAACGACCGGGCGTCCGGCCCCCACCAGTTCACCTGGCAGATACAACGTGTCATGCACCAGACCATCGGCCGGAGAAAACTGCTCCTTCTGGCTCCAGTTCCACGCATCGCGCCTGAGGGCTGCTTTCGCCGCCTCCCACTCCGCCTCTGCGGCCCGCACTTCATCCTCGCGTGCCCCCAACCTGGCCAGGGCAAGCTCGGCCCGCATTTCCGCAGACTGCGCCACCAGCAGATCCCTGGCAGCCCGGGCACGGTCCAGCTCACCGATGGATACCACGCCGCTGTTGTGGAGGTTTTGGATGCGCTTCCATTCGATTTCAGAAAGTTTCAGGGAGACGGTGTTTTGATCGAGCCGCGCCTCCAGGGCCTTGATCTCCTCGGGGCGCCGCCCCTTGCGCAGGTTTTCAACCCGTGCGTGTGCCTGGGCGGCGAGATTGGAGCTTTGCATCATGGCCTCGAATTGCGGGGAGCGTTCCAGCACGAACAGGGGGGCTCCTTTGCGGATGGTGTCGCCTCTTCTGACATGCAACATGTCCAGTGCGCCCGGGATGGGCGATGCGACGTGGATGTATTCGCCTTCGACGTAGCCTTGAAAAAGGTCGGGGTCCGGCGGGTCCGAGCAGCCTGTCCAGAGCATCAGCACCAGCAGCATGCCCGCCACAGGAACGGCCGGGCATGAAGGCCGTCCTGCGATGGTCTGGCAGGTGAGCAACACGGCATCACTTCTCAGGCACCGACGGCATGGCGTCAACACTGCATGTGACAGCCTTGGAGTGGAGTCCGCCCGGCAGTCAGGCCTGTCATGGTCATGACAAGATCATTGCCGGGAAATTTCCGCGTTGGATGGACACGAGCCGGAGGCCGTCTTTGAAGCTTTTTGACCCGATTTCAGGCAACAAAGCGGTTGCATTCCCATCCACCTGTGGTAGAAGCCTCGGCTTCCGACCGCCCTGGGTGGCGGCTCAAACCTGAAAACGAATTGATTTATGTCACAGCATCGCAGTCTCCGAGGGGCCAACACGCTGGCCGCCAAACGCAACGTGCTCAAGCGCTTCGAGCGTGTCGAATTGATGAAGAAGCGCGGGCAGTGGACGGATGACCGCAAGGTGACCAGTCTGCCCAAGACCAAGCCGGAAGCCTGATTTCCTGACATACAGGACGAGCAGCCGCCAGTCAGGCGGCTGTTTTTCATTTATGGGATTGGTGCGACTCCAGAAGTTTCTAGCCGAGGCCGGCGCCGGTTCCCGGCGCGGCTGCGAACAGATGATTCTGGATGGCAGGGTGACGGTCAACGGCCAGGTCGTGCGCATACTGGGCACGAAGGTCGATCCCGCGCGGGATCGTGTCACGCTTGACGGCGGGCAGGTTCGCGCCAGGCGCAAGCTTTACATCGCCCTCAACAAGCCGCGCGGCTATTTGTGCACCCGCAATGACCCTGAGAAACGCCGGACCATCGGCGAGCTTCTGCCTCCTGACTGGGGCAACCTTTACACCGTCGGACGGCTGGATCGAGAAAGCGAGGGGCTGATCTTTCTCACCAACGATGGTGCCTTCAGCCTTCAACTCACCCATCCGCGCTATGGGATCATCAAGAAGTATCTTGTGGAGATCGAGGGGCGCATGGAGGAGGCCGATGTCGCCCCGTTGATCAAGGGGGTTTACCACGGGCCGGACAAGCTGATGGCCCGTGCGGCAAGGATCCTCAAGGTTTCCAACAGCCGGACGCTGGTTGAGGTCGAGCTGGGCGAGGGCAGGAACAGGGAGATTCGCCGCATGTTCGAGGTGCTTGAACGGAGGGTCGTCTGCCTTCAGCGTGTCCAGATCGGCCCGATCAAACTTGGCGAGCTGCCTGCGGGAAAATGGCGGTCATTGACAGAATCTGAGATACGTTCTCTACTCCGTTCAGCATGAAAAATGTTTGCCAGTTGATCGCTGCGGCCGCCTGGCTGGCCTGCGCCACGCTGCCGGCTCCCGCCCAGGAGCGGACGGCTTCCGTCAAGGGCGACCGTGTCAATGTGCGGGGACAGGCCGCCCTGGACAGCGAGGTCATCACGCAGCTGAAATCCGGGGAGGTTGTGGTTGTCCTTGAGGAAATTACGCTCGAAAAGCCTTCGCCCGGCGAGCCGGCCAGATGGGCCAGAATCATGCTGCCTTCCAACACGCCCGTGTGGGTCAGTTCGTTGTTTGTGGATGCGGACACCAAAACCGTCAACGCGTCGCGCCTGAACGTGCGTGCCGGCCCCGGCGAGCAGTTCAGCGTGGTGGCCAGACTCCAAAAGGGGGACAAGGTCCGCGAGATCCGCACCGTAGGTGATTGGATGGAGATCGAAACACCCCCGGGAACGCATGCCTTCGTGGCAGCAGACCTCCTGAATCTGTCCGCTCCGACGATGGCGGCATCGGGCAGCAGGGAAAATCCCGTCATGCCGGCGAAGTCCGCAGAACCAGCCAAGCCTCCCATGGCGGCGACACCAACGGCTCCCGTGCCCATCACCATTGTGGAAACGGTCGTGGCGGAGGTGCCGCCATTGGTGATGCG
>CAYQCZ010000399.1:0-584 GCA_964415955.1 uncultured Verrucomicrobiota bacterium
TACCACTCCGGCGGGACTCACCTTGCGGATGGTATTGTTGTAAGTATCTGCCACATAGACGTTGCCGGCGGTGTCCACCGCCACACCTGATGGGTTGAAAAAAAGGGCTGCGATGCCCGCGCCGTCGGTGCTGCCAAGACTCCCGGGGTTGCCCGCCAAGGTGGTGAAGGCATAGCCGGAGGTTGTTGCGACATTCACGGTTAAAGTCAGCGTTTTGCTCCCAATGCCACCGGCGTTGACTGCCGACAGTGTCACATTGAACGTGCCGTTGGCCGTCGGTGTGCCACTAATCAACCCACTGGTAGTATTGACGTTCAAACCCGCTGGTAATCCAGTTGCTCCATAGCTCGTTGGCGAGCCACTGGCCACGATCTGGTAACTAAAGGCTTGCCCCACCGTCCCTGTCGCCGTTCCCGCACTGCTGATCACAGGTGCAGTTGTCCCCATCAACCAGTTCAGGGTCACTGCTCCCGAAGCTGCGCTAAAACCATCCACCGCGATATAATAGGTGGTTCCTTGCTGGACAGTCAGTTCGATCCGGCTGAGGGTTCCACTGCTCGAATCATCATCCTCAGCAAGTTTGG
>CAYQCZ010000399.1:594-4555 GCA_964415955.1 uncultured Verrucomicrobiota bacterium
GTCAACGCATCTACGGCAATCCCGGTATATGCCGCAAGCATCGTGTCAAACGAACTCCCCTCGGTGTCAAATACCACAGAGCCGGATGAGGGGGCGGTCCACCGAAACCAGATTGACCTGCCTCCCTGCCCCCAGTGATTTGGCTCGCCGGTTTCCTTGGTGGCACTCACGTTCGACCCAGTGATCTGACCACTGATGCCACTGATTTGCTGTGCATTGACAAAGTGATCGTTCGCCGGACCTCCCGAGGAAAGATTCACGGTCAAAGTCAGTGTCTTTGTCCCCGTGCCAACAATGTTGACGGCTGAGAGGGTCACATTGAACGTGCCGTTGACTGTGGGTGTTCCGCTGATCAAGCCGCTTGTGGTGCTCACGACAAGACCCGACGGCAAGCCTGTTGCGTTGTATGTACTTGGACTGTTGTCTGCGGCGATCTGGTAACTAAACGATTGCCCGACCGTGGCTGCCGCCGTTCCCGCGCTGGTGATCACCGGAGCGGCAGTCGGAGTGGGAGTGAAAGCGAGTGAAAGTTTGATGATGCCGCCGGCACCATTGAAACCATCCACGGCAATCTTGTAGCTCATCCCTGGCGTCACACCCACACTGACCCGGCTTGTGGCACCGGTGATACTTGCATCGTCATTGGAGGCAATGTCGACTAGCGCATTCACAACGGCACCAGTGTAGACCCCCAGCGTGGTATTCATGGGGGTGTTTGCGCCGCTGCTCGTGTTGGCTGAGCCAAGGCTGCCCAAGGTATCCACAACCAAGGTTCCGTGTGCCGGAGCCACCCATTCCCACCACAGAGACTTTCCGCCCGCGTTGCCAGCGTGGCTTGGCTCACCACTCTCCTTGGTGGCGATCAGATTGGCAGTTTCCAAAAGAATGTTGTTCCCACTCAACACTTCGCGGTTGGCGAAATCATCATTCAACGCACCCTCCACGAAGCCAAACATCATGCCGAAGTGGGTGCCATCGGGGGTGATGTTGTGCAACTGGCTGCCTTTCCAGGTGACGTGATCCGCGTAAGAGCCGCCCGCGTAGATCAGGCGGCCCGGCCCGGCCAGCACTCCAAAACCGGTGTCATTGCCGCCCGCACCAAGGTTTTGAATCCAAACGGTGCCGCCCGTCGTGCCATTCAAACGGCCCAGGAAGCCATCCAAATTTCCATAGGCTTGCGGCGCGCCCACGGTTGATGAGGAATAGCCGGTGACCAGCACGTCACCCGTTTCATCAATGTCCACATCGTGAACTTCGTTCTCTCCGTTGGAGTCCTCAGCGAGTTTCTTCGCCCACAAGGCTCCGCCTGTCTTGCCGAAGGCCGCGACATAGCCGGCGCGTGCGCCTGAATTGCCACCACCGGTCCATACCGAGCCGTCCGGCTTGCGCAGATTGCCCTTGTGCCAGCCGCTGACCACGATCTTGCCGTCATCCAGAACCATGTTGGACACTTTCTGGTCGGAAGTGGTGTTGCCTGCATCGCCTCCAAATCGCCATTGCAGTTGCCGCCGCCCCTGCAAGTTGTATTTGGCGATGAACAGCCGCTCCACATCCTGGCTGAAGCTCATGATGTCCGCCGTCTGGGTGGTGTCTGATTCCAGTGTGAGTGACGTGCCACCGGAGTAACCGGCCACGAACACACTCCCATCCACGTCCGCCGCCACAGCGGTGGCCACATCTCCGGCGTTGGGCGAATCCAGGAGCCGCACCCATTGAACCGAACCATCGGGGCCATATTTCGCAACGAAACCGGCATGGGTTCCGGCGACGTTGTTGCGGGTGATATGCGCCGCCCCGCTGGAGGCGGCCGATTCAAACGTCGCGCCATTCTCGCAGGAGCCGACCACGTAGATGTTGCCCGCGTCATCCACGGAAATGCCCCGGGTGCCACCTGCGCGCGATGGGGCCAGAATGATCGGCGGTGCCACATCCATGTTGCCGCCCATGATGGTCACCCAGCCGAGCGTCTGCCCATTGACCAGCTTGGCGAGAAACATCTGGCGCTTGTTGCCCGCCACTGGATTGCGTTGGAACATCGGACTGACAAAATCCTCAATCTGCAAATGATCGCTCCATACGCCCACGGCATAAACGTCACCGTTGAGATGATTCACGGCAACGCCGGTAACTTTCACCTCCCCGGCGGCGTTGCTCCTGAACGTGAACGCTTTCTTGGGCACACCATCCCAGGAAAAAGCCCCCACCCAGCCTTCATCTCCGGTTCCCTGCAACCGGCTCAAGGTGGCGACATTGCCGAAGTTGAAACTAAACCGGAACACCCCCGCTCCGTAGATGTCACCGCTCGGATGCCGGGCCAGGGTGTGGAGATTACCGCCCTCACCCAACTGGCGCGGCCAGGTGCCGAACTTGTCCGGGGCAACAGCGGCAAATGCACGCGGAACCGTGGCTGTACCGAGCAGGCAACCGAGGATTGTCAGGGACATCCAACGTGCCACGGCCGGGTTTGAGTGATGGGAGAGATAGATTTTCATATGAATCCTTTCCTGCGTGTTGTTCCTCAAAGTTGACCCCGGCAGTTAACCTCATGTGGCGCAGGCCGGGTATGGGTAGAAACACGTAACCCTGAGGGATTGCCCGGCGGGCCGTCTCCCGGCAATCTGACGCTGATGCGTGCATGGTTGGAGACAGGTAATGGCCTCAAGCGCGAGGTGGGCATCGTTTTGCATCTCGGACGGGGACGGGATAACGACATTCCCCTGCCGGGCAAGGAGGTGTCACGCCATCACGCCATGATCTGCCGGGACCGCGCGGGCTGGTGGCTGATAGACCTGGACAGCAGCAACGGCACCTGGCTGAACGATGTCGCGCTGAAGCAGCCCCGGCTCCTGCGCGACGGAGATCGCATCCGCATCGCGGCGTATGAGTTTGCGTTTTCGCAAAGCGGCGAGGCGGACCCGCCGCACCGCCGCCCCGTGCCGACGGAGGAGCAAACCACCCTGCCCGCCGGCGAGGTGCTTTATGAATGCACGCGGGCGGCGGCGCTGGTGGACAAAGGGGGCGTCATCCTCTCCGAGTCCGATGAATTCCGGCGGTTGATGGTGGAGTTTTTCAGCGGCGCGGATCACCGCCTGCCACCCGAGGCGCAGGCGTGGTTTGCGGGACGCCGCTCCCGCACCTGGCCGCTGGTGCTGCAACGCGGAGACCGCCGTCTCTCACTGCGCCGAGTGGAGGCCGGGGAGGCTCAGACGATGTTGTTCACCTCCGTGGAGGAACCGGCCTTCTGCGACCGCGCGCTGGAGCCGCTGGGTTTGTCCCGGCGCGAATGCGATGTCCTGCGATGGATCGCGGCGGGCAAACGGAACGAGGAAATCGGGGTCATCCTCAGCATAAGCCCGCGCACGGCGGAGAAGCATGTGCAACGCCTGATGGAAAAGCTGGGCGTCGAGACCCGAGTGGGAGTGGTCGCCGGTGTGCTGCAACGGCTGGGGGTGATGAACCGGCCGTGACGCACGAAGCAATCGGACACAAGCCACGAATGAGAGCAGTTCCAAGAAAACCATGGCCGTGCGGCCAGAGTATCACGCTTCCCCTCACTCCAACCCTCTTCCGCCGGGAGAGTGAGTGCCGGTTCTGCTGCGGTCGAATCTCCTAACGTTGGATTCGCAAAGGCAGCTTTGAGAAGACCAGATGGTGCGGCCGTTGTTCCTTCTCCCTGCGGGGGAAGGTCAGGATGAGGGAGAAGATCGACGGGGAGCCAGCGGCTGCAATTTCCAAAAAATGCCATTGATGTCCTCAAAACAGCGGCTTGACACCCTAATGGCAAGGTCAAGTATTCCTTCATGGAGCCGGAAGAGATGGAGAATACAGAGGGCAGTCAGCCGACGGAGAAGGTTGACGAAACAGTGATGGACGCCACGCGTGTGGTGCCACCGGACGAGCGCCGTCCCTTCACGCCACCTGCATATTCCCCCACCACCTTGGGCGGTTACGAACTGCTGGG
>CAYQCZ010000400.1:0-4545 GCA_964415955.1 uncultured Verrucomicrobiota bacterium
CATCACGGGTTTCTGGCAGTTGACGGTGTCGTTTGGCAACCTGCTGGTCATCGCCATCACCAAGGTTCTCAGCGGGGATCACGGCGATTCTGCCGTCACCCCCGGACGCTTCCTGCTCTACGCCGGCATGACCTTTGTGGTGGCGGTGGTGTTCGCCCTGATTGCTTCGCGCTACAAATACCGCAACGTCAAAGCGACAACAGCTTAGGCGGGACGATGCATTCAGAACTGGCTGAGTCCCGCGAAGAAAACAAAGGATGCGAAGGAGAGCATGAAACCGATTCCAGACTTGCTCACACCGGACCGCGTTCCCGCGCAGGAAGGAAAACCTTCGTCCCCTTCGCCTGCTTCGCGGGACACTCGGGCTTTCTTGCCTGCATCGCTTCGGTTCAAGCCTGAGCCGGACTGACCTGGGAAGACTCGGCGGGTGTTGCTTCGCCCTGCAAACGCACGAGCGCAGGCCGGACGAGTTGTCCTTGAAAGGTGAATCCCGGAGCGATGGTTTCCGCCACCTTTGCGCCTTCAGCCGGCGCGGACTTCGCATCCACAAGCTGATGCGCCTCGGGATTGAACGCCTCGCCTTCCTTCACGGCAAAGGCCGACACGCCGATGCGGCGTGCGGCGTCGTGGCAGCTCATCTGGAAACGGGCGATCTGCTCGGCCACATTGGGCTGGCCGCTGCGCAGGGCGGCCTGGTGCAGCGCGAAGGTGTGGTCGAGCATGCGCACCATGACCTGCAACCAGTCGGCTTCCGTGCGGCGCAGCTTGTCCACCTCCAGCTTCAGCGTCGCCTTTTCACGGTCATTGGCCTGGGACATGAATTCCGTGAACGCCTTCACCTCGCTGGTCATGCGGTCGGCGATTTCCCCGGCGGCGGTCACGGTCTTGGCGGATTGATCGAGGGCGCTTTGCAGCTGGGCGCTGGCGGAGGCCACCTGCTGGCTGACCTGCGTGATGTTTTTGACCTGATCGACCGTGTTTGCCAGGTGCGCGGCCTCGGCGAGCTTCACGGCGGCGCGATATTCGGTGAGATAGGGCACCACGGCCAGCCACGCGCCCGCGCCGATGCTGATGATGCACACGGCGGACTGCCACAGGCCGAAAGGCTCGGCGGTGTTCAGCACCACGGCGGCGGCAATGCCGACGAACAGGAGGTCGCCGAGGAGGAACGGCCATGCGGTCAGCCGTGGCACTTGCGGTTCGGTCATAGGCGGGCGGTTATAGAGGCCCGGCAGGAGCCTTCAAAGCGCAAAGTTGGGAGGATGGGGGCGGTTTCTCAGACTGACAGTTCCCAGCCCTTGCGATACTCCCGGCTCCAGAGGGACAGCGCCGCCGGATCGTCCTTCACCTGCCCGGCGTCATCCAGATGGAGCATGTGGCCCGTGCGGTAGGCGATGTTGCCCAGGTGGCAAAGCAGGGCGCTCTTCTGCCCCTCGGCAATCTCGCTGTTCAAGCGTCCGCCCACGCGGATGCAGTCGATGAAATTGGCGAAGTGCGGAATGTCGCTGCTTTTGCCGGGGTCTTTTGCCACTTCCTTGCCCTTGACATCGTAAATGGTGTAGCCCGCGCTGGTCATGGCCATCATGCCTCCCTCGCCGTAAAAGCTGACAAAGGCATTCTCCTCGGGCTTGCGCAGATGACTGCTGCTCTGCTCCCAGGAAATGCCCACGGCGCCAAAGTCGAAGACCGCCGTGCCGGTATCAGGCGTCTCCTGGTCGTCGTTGTGGTGGTAACGGCCGCCGTTGAAGGTGACGCGCCTTGGAGCGTCCACGCCCATGCCCCAACGGGCGATGTCGAGCGCATGGACCCCGTTGTTGAGCAGTTCGCCGCCGCCCCAATGCCACATCCAGTGCCAGTTGTAATGCACCAGGTTGTCCTTGTAGGGCCGGTCCGGCACCGGGCCCTGCCAGAGTTCGTAGTTCAGCCATTCGGGAACAGGCACCTCCATGCCCCGGCCGATGGCGGGTCTCGCGCTGGTATACCAGCAGCGGGAATAAAGCAGCCTGCCAATCACCCCGTCGCGCAGCTTCTGGACCGCCTCCATCATCGCCGGGTAGCTGCGCCGTTGGTTGCCCATCTGGACCAGCCGGTTGTATTTGCGCGCCGCCGCGACGATCAGTTCGCCTTCGCGCGGGTTGTAGCTTCCCGGTTTCTCCACATACACGTGTTTGCCGGCCTTCATTGCCATGATGGCGGCCGTGGTGTGCCAGAAGTTTGGCATGGCGATGGAGACGGCGTCCACGTCCGGATCATCCAGGATGCGGCGCAGATCCGTCACCGCCCTGGGCGGCGTGGACTGGCGCGCGGACACGGCGCGCACACCTTCCGCCAGGCGGCGTTCATCGACGTCGCAGAGGTAGCCGATCTCCACATTGGGCACGCCCAGATATCCGGCAATGTGCCCCTTGCCGCGGCCAAGGCCGACCACGGCCACCACGACCTTCTTGCTGGCGGCGTCCTGTCCGAACAATGATGGGACGGACCGGATGACGCCGGCGGCGGCGGCCAGGGAGGCGGATTGTTTCAGGAAAGTTCGTCGCGGCTGGGATGTCTGGGCGTTCATGTTGGTTTCAACTCTCAAATCGGTGCAAGAATAGCGGCTGAAATGCCGCTCAACAACGGTTAATGCGGACGCAAGTGACACGCGGTTCATTCACCAATAAACGGCCGTCACACCATCATTTGCCGGAAAGGCCTTTGAGATATGCGAGAATCAACCCTGGAAGGTCGCGGCTGTAACCGCCTTCGAGAATGCTGAAGGCCGGAATGCCCAGCTTCCGGATGGACGCGCCCATCCAGTGGAAATCCTCCTCTTCCAGCGTTTCCTGCGCCAGCGGGTCATGCACGTAGGCATCGAAACCGGCGGACACGGCAATCATGTCCGGCTTGAACTTGCCCATGGCCTCCAATGCGCGCTCCAGCACCTGGCGGTATTCCTTGCGCGGAGTGTGCGGGGCGACGGGAAAATTGAAGCAGTTGTGGCCGGCATCCTTGGCCCCCGTGCCGGGATAGCATGGATGTTGGTGGATGGAATAGAACGCGGTGTGCGGCTGGTTGAGGAGGATGGCCTCGGTGCCATTGCCGTGATGCACATCGAAATCGAACACCGCCACACGTTTGGAACCCGTGGCCAGCGCCTCATGCGCCGCAATGGCAATGGAATTCAAATAGCAGAATCCCATCGCCCGCCCGGATGTGGCGTGATGTCCCGGCGGACGCAGCAGGCTGAAAGCCATGACTCCCTTCCGGGCCAGCTCAAGCGCCTTGACCGCGCCTCCGGCGGAACGCCGCGCGTGTCTGCCAATGTCCTTGTGCGCGGGGGTGTCGCCATCGAAATCCTCCACCGCCGCATCCACACGGCGGAGATGCTCCTTCGTATGGGCCCGCAGAATCTGCCGGTCCTCGAGCGTGAGCGGCTCATGCCACTCAATCTCCAGATCAAACTGCTGGCGCAGCCTGTTCATCGTGCCGGTGATGCGTGCAGGACGTTCTGGATGCCCATAGGCTTCGTAGTGCGTGCAGGCCTCGTCCGTGATGATGTTCATGCCCCGGAGACTAGCGGCGGAGCCGATTGCATCAACTGCGAACTGCCCGTTCCAGGGCGCGGGAGGCCAGTTCAAGGGCAGCTTTCGCTTTGACCCTGCCACGGGCGACGCCTAGCCTGCCTCCATGAGCAACGGCGGCAGCAACATCCTCGGCGCAGCAAAGACGCCATGGACTGCCGGGCGAAGGGTTCATCGGGCGTGGCTCAATTACGCGGGCCGCCGCGTGCTGGATTTCATCGAGCTCGTCCATGGGCTGGGTGCCTTCGCGCTGATCACCCTTGGCGTGGCCGTCACCAAACTGAATCATGCGTCACAGGTGATTCACCCTTTGATTCGATCCCACGTGCACCAGGCGGGTGTTCGTTTGCTGCCGGTCGTTTCCTTCATCGCACTGGCACTGGGCCTGGTGATCATCGGCCAGACGGTTTCGCTGCTGTCCAGCGTGGGCGCGCAGCAATACACCGGGACGGTGATGGTCACCGTGGTGGTGCGTGAACTTGGACCGCTGACCGCGGCGCTGCTGGTGCTGGGGCGCGTGGGCACGCCCACGGTGATCGAACTGGGCAACGCCCGGGCGATGGGTGAAGTGGAGGCGCTGGAGGCCATGGGCATCGATCCCGTGCATTATCTGGTGATGCCACGCGTGTTCGGCCAGGCGATCGCGGTGTTCGCGCTGACGATCTACCTCGTCATCATCGCGCTGTTCAGCGGGTATCTGTTCGCCTTCCTCCAGAACATCCCGCTCACACCGGGGGATTATTTCAACCAGATCGCAGCCGCGCTGACGTGGCTCGACTTCATCCTGGTCGCGCTCAAAACCACCGCGTTTGGATCCATCATCGCGGTGGTGACCTGCTACCAGGGACTGGCCCGGCCGCTGCGGCTGGAGGAGGTCGCGGAGGCCGCCACACGTGCCATCGTGCAAAGCCTCGTCGCGTGTGTGCTGTTGAACGCGCTGTTCATTTTCTTCTTCGTTTATCTGCTGATGTAAGCCGTGGAC
>CAYQCZ010000401.1:0-4545 GCA_964415955.1 uncultured Verrucomicrobiota bacterium
AGGATGATCGCTTCATTGGCATAAACCTCCGGCCAGTCCTTCGGCAGGCGTCCGGTGAAGGTCGCGACTTTCGCGCGCGCCCAGGCAAGGCGCTCGGCATCGGGCACCCGGTAATTCAAGGTCAGCTTCGCCTCGGCCATCCGGAGCGGCACCCAGTCGCGCCACTCGATTTTGCGATACGCCTCCATCGCGCGCCCGGCGACCTCCTGTGCATACGCATCGTGGCCAATCTGCCTGCGGGGCGCGCCGTAGTCCATCCAGTGCAGATCCCCGCTGGTGCCCTGCGACATGATGCCGACAAACTTCGCCTTCGTGGGAGACGACGTGAGGAGACTCTGATCTTGTTTCAGGTTTCGGGTTTCGGGTTGTGAGCTGGGGATCCGCTTCGTCACCTCGGCGGCTACAAGCGTGGTAATGTGCTCCACAAAACGTCCGTAGTAATCCGCCGAGAGCGGTGTCGCGCCGTAATAATGCTGCGAGTAATTGGCCAGCAACGCCATCGGGCGTCCGTCCTTCGCCGTGACGGCCAGCACGCTCAACTGCGGGTCCACCGGTCCGCTGGGCCCGATGGCATCCGGGCTTTCGTGGCCGGGATGCATATGGGCGCGACCGGTGGCCTGGCCGAAGGGATCGGTGATCAGTTTGTCCGGACGGCGAATCCAGCGGCGGTTGAATGTGTGGTCCCAGTCATCCACGGATGACCAGCCGATGCGCGCCGGTTCCAGGTTCTTGATCGCGCCCGCAAGGGCCTCGGCGATCTTGCCGGGCAGGAAGGCGACGTAGTTCGTGTCCGCGCGGCTGCCCAGACACGCCATGGCGGAGGGCGCGGAATGCGTGTTTGTGGCGCTTACCAGCATGCGATCGGCGGCGAGTCCGGTTTCCGTGCGGGCAAGTTCCTTGGCGCGGTCGATCAGATCGCGCGGCATCATGCAGGTGTCCACCACGCAGATGACCAGGCGGGTCGAGCCGTCGTCCAGTGCCAGCGCCCGGGCGTGCAGCCGGTCGGTGACATTGGTGGTCTGCTTTTCAAGAAACCCGCCGTTGACGATGACAGGGAAGTTCGTGGGCGTGATGTCAACCGCCATCGCACCTGCGCGAAGGGCTTTGTGCTCTGCACCCGGGCTGCTCGTCACGATCCATGCAGTGCAGAAAAGCATGAGCCAGGAGGTGCGGCACAGGTGGTTGATGTGCCTGAAGCGTCGGGAAATGGCTTCAGGAATCCCGCCAAAAAGGCTCAAAATGTGGATGGAGCGGGAGAGCCTCATGGTTTGGCCGGATGAGGTGTGCGATGGACGGCGTCGTGGAAGGCCTTCCGCGCGTCACCACTGCCTTTGACGAGAATGTTTTGCACCATGAAGACCGTCACCAGCCTGCGTTCGGGATCGACAAACCCGTGTGTGGCAAACGCCCCGCCGTGTCCGAAGGCGTTTTTCGAGAAGCCCGCAACCGCAGGCTTTTCGCCATTGCCCGTCTGCCAGCCAAGTCCGTAGTTGAAGGTCCTGTCTCCCGAGCGGTGCGGGCGCGTCATCTCAGCGACGGATTTTTCCGAGACGATGCGACGGCCATCATGCACGCCGCCGTTGAGGATCATCTGGTAAAACTTCGCCATGTCCGCTGCCGTGGAAAAGAGCCCGCCCGACGGCTCGGTCATCCGGCGCACCTCGGGGTCCGAAGTGACGAACGGATTGTGGGCTGTTTCGAGGGTGCCGTCGTCGCCGGTCTTGTAGGTGCGCGCAATACGGGCGCGCAGTTTCGCACCAGGATGAAACGTCGTGTCCTTCATGCCCAGCGGATCAAGGAGGCGCTCCTGCATGAACACGTCGAAGGGCCTGCCGGTGACAATCTCCGCGATGCGTCCCGCTATCGTGATGCCGAAACCGTATTCGTAGGCGGAGCCAGGCTCGAAGGCGAGCGGTGCCTTCAACAGTTCCACCGTGTAACTCTTGAGCGAGTGCGCGCCGTCGGTCGGCTTGCGCGGCGGAAAGGCGATGCCCGCCGTGTGCGACATCAGGTCACGGAGGGTGATGGCCCGCGCGGGCGGCTGGCCGTTCGCGAGCTTCACCTTGCCCAGCTCGGGGAGCCATTTCGACGCCGGCTCATCAAGCGAGAGCTTCCCTTCGTCCACCAGGGTCATGATGGCCGTTGCCGAGAGGGATTTGGTCATTGAGGCGATCCAGAAGACCGAGTCGGGCTTCATCGCCCGACGCTGTTCGCGGTCGGCGAATCCGGTGGCGGCGTGGTGAATGACCCTGCCATCCTGCAGCACAAGCGAGACGATTCCGGCGGCGTGGTGCGCGGCGACCTCCGCCCTCATCGCTGCTTCGATGGCCGGGTTGACGGATGCGGCGGCATGAACCGCAAGGGCAAAGGCCAGCGACAATGCGGAGATCAATGGGATCGGTTTCATGGGGGTCATGTCCGGGTTGTCAGCGCCTGCCGGAACGGACGGGCCGGATAAGCTTCATGTCCTCGCCGGCGCGCTGGATGTGATGGCGCATCGCGCAAGCCGAAGCCCCGCCATCGCGGCGTTCGATGGCGGCGAGCACCACGCCGTGGTGCTCGATCGCGGTCTGCTTGCCGACACGCCCGATGGTGCGTTGACGGCTGGCAAGCCCGAGGTCGGCGAGCGAATCGAGGATGAGCCGGAAGATTTGATTTCCGCCCGCCCCGGCCACGGCGCGATGAAAGGCCATGTCCGCCTCGATCGCATGCGCGTTGTCAGGCGCCTCAATGAGTTGCTGGTGGATGCGCCGCAGTTCGCGCACCTGGGCCGCCGTCGCGTTCTCGGCCGCCAGACGTGCAGACTCCGGCTCGATTGCCAGCCGCGCTTCATTCAACTGACGCAGCCGCTCCTCCTCATCCGGAATCAACAACTCCAGGGAACCGCTCAACGGCTTGTGGAGTTTATCCACCACCCGGATGCCAATGCCGTGCTGGATTTCCACCAGTCCCTGGGACTCCAGCCGTTTTGTCGCCTCACGCACGACGCTGCGGCTGACACCGAGCTGCGCGGAAAGCTCCCGCTCCGTCGGCAGCCAGCCGTCGTCCTCCTGGTCGCGTCGGACAATCTGGGCGAGCTGTTCGCAGACCTTTTCCACGAGATAAGGCGGACGGGCAATGGCGTCGAGGGTCATGACCATGTGTTATCAGGTGGTCTGACCACTGGAACAAGCAAAATATTCGGGCGGATTTCATTTTGCCAAACGGTTCTTCGTCTTCCTGCTTCGTCACCATAAAACCCCTCACGCTCAGCGTTCCGAACGAGAAGCCAATGCTCAAATTGACTCCGGCGTTAGGCGCGGCCCGGACAACGCTCAGGGACTCTCCGCTGTGGGCCGGGCATTCCAACCATCCACTGTCCATTCGCCGCTCACACCGCACCGGAAATTGAGCGGATCACCCGGGCCAGCCGTGGCGCCGGTGGACGGATTCTTGTAGCGCATGGTGTCAGCCACGTTCACCAACCGGTTGTTCTCGATATGCGCACCGCCGCTGGCGTCGTTGCGGAAGAGCGGGCGGGGCGTGCCCTCGCACTCCACGATGTTGTCCGTGAAGCGGAATGTGCCGAATTCACACGCCGGACTGAAGCCGAACAACCCCTCGGTGCGGGGCGTCTTCGTGGTCCGCGCGATGATGTGGTTGTGATGAATGTTGAGCTGATTGAACGGCTCGTTGATCCAGATGACACCGCGGCCGGGATTCTTCACGAGGTTGTGATGAAAGTTCGCCGGACCCTTTGCGCCGGCCCTGCCAAATCCGCTGATGAGGTTGCCGTGGTCCTTCGCCGGGTCGAAGTCGAAAAGGTTGTGGTCAATCTCCACGCCGTTGCGGACGAATTCGATGCTGTAGGTGTCCCTGAACAGGTTGTGGTGAATGTGAAAAGTCCGCCCGCTCGCGGGCACGGGCCCGCCGCTGTGCTTCGGGATGGAAACCGTGCCGTGCAGGACGTTGTAAGCGATCTCGATGTCCTCGTCGTTCTCGAAGGGAAACTCGATCGAGAAATTGACCTCGATGGTGTTGTGGTGGATGCGCAGGCGTTTGCCCTGCCGCCCCTTGATGCCGTAGTAGTGCTCATTCGGCGCGGTCTTCGTGCGCAGGAAACGGTTGTTCCAAATCTCGCTGTCGCTGGTCCAGATGAGAAACAGGCCGCCGCCGGTGATGCCGCCCTTCACGCCGGGTTCGCCCTTCTGCCAGCGCTGGCCCGCATCCACAAACGTGCAGTCGTGGATGCGCGCACCCGCGAGGCCGTAGGTGCGGATGCCCGAGTAGAGGAAGTTCTCGATGTGCAGGTCGTGCAAATGAAGGCCGCGGTTGCCCGGGGCGAAGATCGCGCCGTGCATGCCCGGCCCGGAGAGCGTGAGGTGCGAGATCGTGATGCCATCGGCCCTGTCTGCGAGTTGTATCAGGTAGCCGCTCCGGTCGAACCTCGCCTGGTTCGTCTCGGGATCAGGCAGCGTGGCCGGATTGGATTTCCAGTCTGGGTGATGTGTGAGAATGGTCTGCCCGATGCCCGCGCCCCTCAGCGTGACGCCCGAAGGAATCTGC
>CAYQCZ010000402.1:0-4534 GCA_964415955.1 uncultured Verrucomicrobiota bacterium
CCGCCATTCCATCACCCAAATCTGAAAACCCCCCTTTATTCAGCGGCTCCTTAGAAGGGAGGTTTGAATGAGACGTTTCATGAGTTGGATGTTGGTTTGTTTGGCGGGAACGACAGCGTTCTAGCAGAGGACCATCCCGCCTGCAATGCCCTGGAATTCCAGAGGACAAGACTGCCGGCAGGATGGAATCGAACTAATCGTCCCCCACACTGCGACGTGAAGCTTTCTTCTCCGAATGACGTGACTTGTCGGCCAGCATGCGTTCCTTGGCGCGTTTGCTTCGCTTGCGCTTCTGGCGGCGAATCTTTTCACGCTCGGCACGGCGGGCGGCGATGAATCCGTTGCGCTTTTCCTCGATCTTGTCCAGCAACAGGCGTCGCGCCAGAAAGCGGTTCATGCCCTGCTGGCGTGTGTCCTGGCATTTGACCTGAAGGCCGGTGGGCTTGTGCAGCAGCATCACACAGGTGGAGGTCTTGTTGACGTTCTGACCACCGTGTCCGCCGGAACGCACGAAGCTTTCCTCAAGGTCCGATTCAACCACGCCCAGCGCCGCCATGCGTCGCGCGAGCTCATCCGCCTTGGCCTCAGTGACAGGATACGTGCTCATGGGTCGATCGTAGTCGTCCGCCACCGCAGAATCAACATGCCCGGCATCGTGTTCCCAAAGAAACCTTCCCATGAAAATCACGCCATGATCTGCGAACTTTTTCCGCGCAATTGAATCGCGGCCCCATCAGGAGTAGCCTCTCCGCATGAAACTGTATTTCCTGCGCCATGCCGATGCCCTTGATGCCGAGCGTCCGGAACTGGACGACGAACGGCCCCTTTCACCCAAGGGTCACCGTCAGGCCGCGTGCATCGCCGAGTTTCTGAAGGAAATCGATGTGGCCTTTGACATCGCCTGTGCCAGCCCCTTGCTGCGCGCCCGGGAAACAGCGGAGGCCATTCTTCCGATCACCAATGACAGGACCTGGGTGAAACTGGAGATCGTCGAGGAGCTCCGCAATGAAACCTCCCAGCCGCAGTTCAACACCTGGTTGCGATCGCTGCAGGGGGAGGACCACGTCCTTCTGGTCGGCCACAATCCCAGCCTCAGCGTGCGTGTGGCCAGCCTGCTGGGCATCACGCAGCATGATTCATTTTCCATGCCCAAGGGCGGGCTCGCCTGCCTGAAGACCACGGACTTCAAGTCCGCCTCGCTGGAGTTCTTCGTGTCGCCCAAAATGCTGAATTATTGACCTGCCACAAGACAACGGGTGGACACACATACCTCCATTGAACGCCGTTGGATTCATACCGGCGATGCATTCATCGCGGCCATGCTCGAGGCGATTGATGACGCACGCTCCAGCATCCGGCTGGAGATGTATATCTACCATCCGTCAGGACCGGGGGAGCGGATTCGCGACGGGCTCGTCCGCGCCTGCCAGCGTGGTGTGAAAGTGCATGTGCTGGTGGACGCACTCGGTTCGGACACGTTGACGGACGGCTTCTGGGCGACTTTGACGATGGCAGGAGGCGAGTTCCGCTGGTTCAACCCCAGCCAGCTCCAGCGCATGACGTTCAGGGACCATCGCAAGCTGCTGGTGTGCGACGCCCGCATGGCGATCGTCGGCGGGTTCAATGTCATGCCCGAGATCGAAGGGGACGGCATCGCTCGCGGATGGCGCGATGTGGCGATGTGGACCGACAGTGCGCTGGCAGTTGAGCTGGCCGCGGCATTCGATGAAATGTTCGCCATGGCGGACTTCCGGCATCCGCACTTTGCCCGGCTGAGACGAACACCCGCCAAGCAAACTCGCCATGTCCCCGATGCACGGCTGTTGCTGAGCGGACCTGGCCGCGGACGCAACCCAATCAAGGCTGCCCTGCACCAGGACCTGGCCCGGGCGGGAGACATACGCATGGCGATGGCATATTTCATACCCACCTGGCGCATCCGGCGGTTGATCGCCCGCTCCGCCCGCCGCAAGGGCCGCGTGCAACTGCTCCTGCCGGCGAAGTCGGATGTGGCCCTTGCCCAACTGGCCTGCCGCCGCATCTACGGCAGCCTCATGCGCGCCGGCGTGGAGATTTACGAATACCAGCCGCAGGTGCTGCACTCGAAATGGATCCTCGTCGATGATGCCGTGTATGTGGGGTCCGCCAACCTCGACCGGCGCAGCCTGGGCATCAATTACGAGTTGATGGTGCGCCTCGACAACCCCGCGATGGTGCGTGAGGCGGGGGAACGATTTGAAGCCGACCTCGCCCATGCCACACGCATTGATCCGGGCGTCTGGCGTAAAACCAGGACCTTCTGGATGAAGCTCAAGGAGCAATGGGCCTGGTATGTGCTCGTCCAGCTCGACGCCCACATCGCGCGCTGGCAGTTGAAGAACCTTGGGCGGCACTGAGACGCCGGGACGGAGTCGCCGCAGGGCAAATTCCCTGTTTCCAGAAGGCCGGGCTTGTGGCTTATTACACGCCATATGTCTTCCGAATTGAGCCCGGTCATCCGCCAGAAGCTGGAGGAATACTCACAGCGATGGCAGGGCATGGTGCTGATGCGCGGCGCCTGTGAGGGCGTGGTCACGCTGCTGGTGGCCATGACCGTCGTCGCCATCCTCGACTGGCGGTTCATATTGCCCGATGGCATGCGCTGGACGCTCAGCGGCCTGGGATACGCAGTGACGGCCGGCGTGGTGTGGTGGAACTGCCTGCGACTACTCTGGCGGCTGCCGGATGCCCGCGCGCTGGCACGCATGATTGAAAAGGCAGAGCCATCGCTGCGCGAGGACTTGATCTCAGCCGTGGAACTGGGCAACACGCCAGGAACCGGCTCGTTCGACTCGGAGGTGTTCCGGTCCATGCTCCAGTCCGACGTGTCGGGGCGGGTGGAGGGATTGCAGGCCGCACGCCTGCTGCCCACGCACTTGATTTCACGGTGGCTTTACAGTGCGGCCGCCGCCGTTGCGGTCTGCGCCGCGTTGCTGCTGATTCCCGGCTCACCTTACGGGTCGATGATGGCCCGGGCGCTCGCCCCCATGGCGGACGTCGATCGCATCTCCGCCACCAAGATCGAAATCATCGAGCCGTCCCCGACCGAATTTACCGCACCCCGCGGCGACAACATTCCCGTGCTTGTGCGCATCTCCGGGCCGGAGCCTTCCAAGGTCACTCTGGAAGTCGAGCAACTCACGGACAAATCCGACCGCGAACGCATGCTCATGAGCCTGGTCGGAGAACGCCAATACTCCGCCACCATTCCTGCGCGCGCCGGCTCGCTGTCCTATCGCATCCGTGCAGGCGATGGCATCACCCGGAAGTTCCTCATCAGCACCCTGCCCAGACCGCAGGTGACGTCTTTTCAAAAGACCTATCATCCGCCCGCCTACGCCGGAGAGAAGCCATCCAGCGTGACCGAGGAGAACGGCGACCTCTCGGCGCTCGAAGGCAGCGAAGTGGAGTTGAAAATGCGCATTGACCAGCCGGTGAAGCAGGCCGAACTGCGGCTCGACCTGGGCCATCAAAAACAAACCATCCCCCTGCTCGCCGCCAGTGACACCCTGACCGCCCGGTTCCCGCTCAACACGCACGGCACCTACCAGGTGCATCTGATCGGGCGCGACAGCGGTTTCGAAAACAAGTTCAGCCCCCAGTATGAACTGCGTCCCATTCCCGACCTCGTCCCCCGCGTGACCATTGACTCCCCGCAGAAGGACCTGGTCATACCGCCGGACGAGGTGGTGCAACTGCGCGGCAGTGCCATTGACGATGTCGGCCTCAGCAACGTCACCCAGCACATCCGCATCAATG
The DNA here is from genome assembly GCA_964415955.1 of uncultured Verrucomicrobiota bacterium. Lineage (GTDB taxonomy): Bacteria > Verrucomicrobiota > Verrucomicrobiia > Limisphaerales > CAYQCZ01 > CAYQCZ01. Next base: position 3,799 of record CAYQCZ010000402.1, read on the forward strand.
CCCAGCCTTGGATGATTGTCCCGCTACTGACCAACCGCCAGAAGGAGGCTGTGCTCACCCGCAACTGGGACATCCTCGCCCATGCCGTCAATCCCGGCGACCAGATCATCACCAAGCTCGTCGCCATCGACGTCAAGGGCAGCAAGGCCGAGTCCTCACCGCTCACCCTGCATGTCAGTTCGCCAAGCTTTGACGCCAAACGCCTCGCCTCGGTCAAGGCCCGCCGCCGCCTGCAAAACTCCCTGGCTGAAGTGCGCGACACCGCCACCGAGGTGGACAAGGCGCTTTCAGGCGATGCCATCAGGAATCTCGAACGCGGGGATGATCAACAAAAACAGCAGGCAGTCCTCCAGGCAACGGCGGCGCTCGATGCCGCGCAGCAGAAACTGGATAAAGCCCGCGAGGAATTGAAACAGGCCATTCCACTCGCCAGCCCCGGACGCGAAGCCTCCGACCTCACACTGGTGGCACGGGCACTGAGCCAGCTCGAGAACGAGGTGATCGCCCCGGCGCGCGCCAACCTGGAAAAAGCTGCCACTCAAAACCAGCAGCAGCGCAAGGACGCTGTCTCCCGCGATCTCCAACGCCAGGGGGACAAGGCCGCCGATCTTGCCAAAAACCTCGAACAGGGTTTCCGCGACATGCTCTCAGCGGACGAGGCCGCCATTGCCGCCGCCAACCTTCAATATCTGAACCGCGAGCAAAACCGCATTCAGCAGATGACCAAGGACAGCCC
>CAYQCZ010000403.1:0-4515 GCA_964415955.1 uncultured Verrucomicrobiota bacterium
CATCCGTAGGATCGGCAGTGGTCAGCAGGAACGCGCGATTGATGTCCGTGCGCTCTGCGATGTCACCCTTCTTCGCGCTGAGTGCGAGCATCGCGTCCTGGTCGGCAGCGGTGCGTTTGGTCAGCGTTCCCTCACTGCCATGCAACACGGTCACCTGGTCGCCGTTCCAGATGAAGACATGCTCGGTGTTGTCATCGAGGATGTCCTGCATGCTGGACACCAGCACCTCAGGCGGCGTGTAGGCTTCAGGCGGCGGTGATCCGGACGGATGCACCGGACGGCGCAGGGTGATCTTCTTCTGGATGGGTGTGACTCCGCCTGATTCAAGGAAGCGGATTTCCAGCCAGCGTGTCTTGATTTCATTGGCCCCACCCAGCGCCGTGTTGATTCCTGACGTGTTGAGATTGAGCAGGCCGGTGAAGCAGTTGTTCACTTCATCCTTGGTCCACACGGTCTGGCCTGCCTCAGCCGCACCGCCTTGCAGGCCAATGAACATCTGCGGGCTGGACATGGGTGTGACATCCACCACCTCGTATGCCGCGCCACCGGAGAAATACCCCGTGGACGCAGGCACCACGGGGAAGATGCGGATGGGCAGGTTGCTCTCGAAGATGAACGGTGGCAGGGCCAACGCGGTGCCGCGAGAAGCTCCAGTGAGGAGCTGGCCGTTGAGGATGTCGCAATAGAGATCGAGTGTGAGGTTCATGGCTACTGCTTCGTTGTGAGGTAGATGCCATCGTCGTTGAGGTTGGCGATGTGCAGCTGGTTGAGATTCACATCACGCCAGCGGCGGGCGTCATGATTGGGATCCACGTATTTCACGCGCGCCCACTTGCGACCGCCCACATCAAGCAGCGGAATCGCAGGCTTCACGGGCACCTTGTATTGGAAGGTGAAAGGCGGGTCCACGTAGCCGAACTCCTCAATGTTCTCCCCGGTCACATCCACCAAGTTGTGGGGCCACAGTCCCGGCGGCGATGAGGGCATTTTCTGAACAAGGAGATGGCATGGTGAATCAATAAGGCCGGAGCCCAAGTGCCGAGCCGTTTGATCAGCGAGATATGGCGGATCAATCTCCTGCTCAATCACCCACAGGTTCAAGCCGGCCGGGCCGGAAGGGCTCCCAGCAATGACACGCACCTGTGGCGAGGCATCCTGGAGCTTGTATTCCCAACGGAGACTTGTGCCCGGCGGGCCTCCAGCCAGCGAACGGCGGTAAGGGTGCGCGGAGTCAGCAGTGGGAAGAAAGGAAACAAGCTGGTTGGAGTGCAGACCATAAACTGCCCCGTGGAACATCTGGCTCCCAGTCACCTCGACTTCGACCTGGCGCAGCACAAGAGGCTTGGCCACGAGGAAGGCGGCCTGATCCGCCACGCTCGCTCCCGGGAAAGGCGCACCAGTCGTCATGTGCTGGCTGCGGATGCACAGGAGCGCGTTGCGCAGTTCACGCACCACCATCACGTGGAACAAAGCCCTTTCAGTGGGTGGTCGAGCAGCGTGTCGCGTCACACCACCAGGGCCGTGAGAGGTAAGCGCACCAGGGGAGCGCACCGGCCGCAGGGATTCAATCGCCTCCCACAGGCGGTTGATTTCAGTGCCAAGCTCGCTGTTGCCACGTTTGCGTGCGGGAGATTTCATGCCCTTTCGTAGAGTGATGGATGCCACTCCTTGGCGTGGAGCCAGGTGTTCTCGATCTCGAAGCGGCCGTTGGACTGCTGCTTGATGACCGGGGCCTCCTTGAACCATTCACCATCTGGCATCTCGAAATGAATGGTGTTGGGGATGACCTCGGCAGCCTGCAACTGTGCGGTGGTATAAACCTTGTTGACATCAAACGTGGCGAACTGGCCCGAGTAACTGGCGGGCACACTTGTGGTCCGCCGCAGGACAAACTGCGACGTGAGGTAGCTCTCCGTGCCGTTGAGCAACATCTCATAGATCAGGAATTCATCCGGAAACATCGTGGACGTAATCCAGTCATCCCCTTTGTGGTTCCGATAATCATGGAGGTTGCGCTTTTCCGCCTCCGACAATCCCTTGAAGAGTGGGTGCGTGAACAAATCGTTTTCCAGGCGCTGACCATCCAGCGTCCATGTGGTGAGGAGATTGGTCGGGTCATCCGCCTTCCTGCCATCGGCAGCGTCACTGAAGCCAATAGTCAGCAACGCAAAGGGTGGATCATCATCCGACAACCTTACCGTGATGCCAGGAGCCATGAAGAATGGCATCAGGGATTCCAGGTCAGAGCGCAGTCCACGAGCACGGCGTGTGGCGCGCACACCACGATGGATGTCTCCCTCGAGATCGTCGTTCAGCCACTCAATCGTTCCTGCACCAATGATGTTCACACCAGGGATTTGCATGTCAGAAATCCTTCAGGTGAACGCCGATCCCCTGCTCCAGCGTGCGCTGGACGGAGGACAGGCGGCGGTTGGCCTCCTCCTGGAGACTGTGCGTGCGCTGTTGGACGCTGAACAGGTGGCGTGTGTTGGAATCGACCGCGCCCACACGCACCAGGTCATTGGCGGAGGTGTCACGCTTGAGTGGATCGCTTTTGTTGCCAGACTCGGAGCGGTCCAGTGATGCAATCTCACGGCTGATCTTGTTGCGCTCCTTTTCAAGTTTGATGCGCCCCGCCAGGTCATCATCCTTCAAGGCATTGATGCGCTCCTCAAGCTCCTTGCGTTCCTTTGTCAACGCGGCGCGTTTCTGCGCGCCGGACATGGCCTGGAACTCACCCTCCTTCATCACTTCCGCCAGCTGCTTCTCAAGTGCCAGTCGTTCCTCGGCAAGCTGTCTCGCTGCTGCCTTCTCGGGATCTTCTTCCTTGGCCTTCTGCTGGGCGGCCATGTCCGCCCTGGCGAAATCCTGATCCACTGCTTCGCGGGCGTTGGCCGCATCCGCCCATGAACCACCGCCAAACTTGGTGCCCCAGAAAGTGGAGACCCCCGCAAGCAGCGACGTCGTGGCCGTGGCGAAAGTGGCAATGTAATCTCCAAGTCCAGCCACAGGCTCAGCCAGGCCGAACTTCATGCGCCTGCCAATCACCTCGAAGCGATCACCCACACGCTCCAGTGCGTCCACAACATCATCCTCCAGGTAGTTGCCGGTGAGGCGCATTTGTTCCCCAGCCTCGAAGAAGCCCTCACGGAATGCAGGCAGCACACGGTCGGCTGTTTTACCAAGGAGCCGCATGCCTTGTTCCAATTCCTCGGAGCTGGCGCTCGTGGCAGACACACGATCACCGATTTGCCGGAACAGTTGCTCCACATTCTTGGATTTCAGATCATCAATGGAGACGCCAAACGCGTCAAAGGCATCCACCGTGGAAGCGTCCCCACGCAATGCCTTGGTCCTGGCCAGATTCAATCCTTTGAACGATCCGGCAATGTCCTCATTGGAGATGCCCGTCTTCCCTGCGCCTGCCTCAAATTCCTGGAAGGTTACTGCATCCACTCTGAGGCGGGCTTTTCCGTCGTTGATGCGCTGCGCGTCAGACAACAGCTCACCCGTGGTGTTCTTGAGCTTGCCCACGATGGCCAGGAGCGCGGTTGCCCCCGTGAACTGCGCGGCAATGCCACTGAAGAGCTGCCTGCCCTGTTCCTTCAGGGAGGGTGCTTTGGCCCTTGCGTCCGCCAGACGTGATTCCGTCTGGCGCTGGGAAAGGAGCAGTGCGTTGCGACGGTGTTCATTGTCACCCACGCGCTCCAGCTGGTGGGCAATGCGCAGGCGTTTGGCCTCCAACGCCTCGATCTGTCGTTTGGGTGCCAGCGCGTTGAAGGCTTCCTCACGCTGGCGGCGTGCGGATTGGTGCAACTCCCGTGATAGAGCGTTCAGGCGGCTTTGCAACCTCTCCTGTCTGGCCAGTGCCTGGGTTTCTTCCTCAGCGGCCTGTGCCTTGTATTTCGCGGCCGCATCACCAGCGCCGTAAGCCAGGTAACGTCGCCGCCTCGCTTCGGCATCCTGATCAGCACGGGCCTGCTCGGCCGCAGCCTTCTCGTTGGCCTTGGTCCTTTCCGCAGCGGCCTTTTCACTGGCGCGGATCTGTGTTGCGGCGATCTGGCCCTCGACATCCCGGATCTGGCGGTCGGTGTCTTTACCGACCAGTTCGTAAGCCAGCTTGACGCGTTCGGATTTGGGAAGGCCGCTGCCTGCGCGGCGGGCGATCTCGGCACGTTTGGCCTGCAACCGGGTGAGCTGTTCCTCCAGGGGCAGAGCATTGAAGGCCCGCTGCTGTTCCGCACGGTCCAGGGCGCGGATTTGTTTGCGGATGGCAGCCGCCTGCGCATCGGCCTTTTCCTGCGAGCGCCGAGCCTGCTCCACACGGTTGATCTCCTGTGCGGCAAGTCTCGCCTCGGCGGCGAACTCCGAGGCGTCCCCTGTGATTTTGACTTTGTATTCGCCGCCCATGTGCTAATTTCAGTGTGTGAGCGTTGAACGGTTATTGATCCAACAGCGACGGGCGCAGAGGACCTTCGTGGTCGCCCAGTGGACCCTTGGCGGCGTGCTGTTCAT
>CAYQCZ010000404.1:0-4506 GCA_964415955.1 uncultured Verrucomicrobiota bacterium
GAACGGATGTCATTTTGGTAGCGCAGTTGAGCGGGCACTAAGACATTTCTTGCGTGGCCGGCGAGATATTATTCAACAACTACTGCTATCTAAATAAGTGCGGACACGGCACGATCGGTCTGGTGGAAACGCTCGCGCATCTGGGGCGCATTCAACCGGGCGAGCACCGCATTGAAACGCCCGTGGGCATTGTGACGGCGACACTTCACCCGGATCGCACCGTTTCGATTGCCAACGTGCCTTCGTATCGCAAGGTGAAGGGTGTGGTGCTGGAAGTCTCCGGTGCCGGGCGAGTCACAGGTGATGTTGCGTGGGGCGGGAACTGGTTCCTGCTGGTCAGCGACCATGGGCAGCAGATCGAATTGAAGCATGTGGAGGCTCTGACGCATTTCTCGTGGAGGGCTCGCCAGGCGGTGAATGCGCAGGGTTTTCCCGAGGTGGATCACGTGGAGCTGTTCGGCCCCCCACAGGCCGGCGGCCACTCGCGCAACTTCGTGCTGTGCCCGGGAAAGGCTTACGACCGTTCACCCTGCGGGACAGGCACCAGCGCCAAACTCGCCTGTCTCGCAGCGGACGGCAAACTGGCTGAAAACGAAACGTGGATTCAGGAGAGCATCCTTGGCAGCAAGTTTGCAGGGAGCTTCCGGTGGGAGAACAGGGGCGGGGGCATCATCATTCCCACCATCACCGGGCGGGCCCATGTCACAGCCGAGGCCGCGTTGCTGATGGATGAAAGTGATCCGTTCTGCCGGGGAATCCGCTGATTCTCTGCATGCACACAGGCTCAGGGGGCGGAGCCCCGCGCTGGACGTGAGTTTGTCGGAAGATTAGCATGGGTCCATGCAACTGGAAGATCACCATGGAGATGTCCTCAGCAAATCCCGCATCTCGACGGGTGTGTCCCATGAAGCGGTCGCCGCGGCCGGCAGGTTGACCGTGGCGCAATTGCTCCAGTTGGAGAAGAACGGACAGTGCGACGCGGAGCCGGATTATCAGGCCATGGCGGAACTGCTTGGTCTGGATGGCGTCAAACTCCGCCGGCTGGCCGCCGGCTGGCTGCCACACCCCGTGGACATCCGCCGGTGGCGCCAGTTGCGGATGATTGCCACCAGTGGTTCCGGCATGACAGTGAATTGTTTCCTCGCATGGGACGAGGAGACACGTGAGGCGGCGGTGTTCGACACAGGCTGGGATGGGGGCCCTGTTCTTGCCATCGCCGGGGAACACGGTCTGGAGATCCAGCATCTTTTCATCACCCACTCCCACACGGACCACATCGCAGCCATCCCGGACATCAGGCAGCGGTTCCCCGGTGTCCGCATGCATTCCAATTCCCGGAACGCGCCCAGGGCGCAGCACCTGGAGCGCGGTGAAACATTTCGCGTGGGCGGTCTGAGCGTGGCATTCCGGGAAACGCCGGGACATGCAGAGGACGGCATCACTTATGTGATCACAGGCTGGCCGGAGAACGCGCCGCCTGTCGCGGTGGTCGGTGATGCGATCTTTGCGGGGTCGATGGGTGGAGCCAGGGAGTTTGCGGGCCTGGCAAAGAAGGCCATTCGGGAGCAGATACTTTCATTGGAACCGGATGCATTGATCTGCCCCGGGCACGGCCCCCTGACCACGGTGGGCGAGCAGCGGGAGCACAATCCGTTTTTCACCTGAAGTGGACGGCCAGTTTTGGCTGGTGATGTTTCTGCATCAATTTATAGTGCAGGGCACACATCCCAACCATCGCATACCATGGCCGACATCAATTTCTCCTGCCCAAGCTGCAACCAACTCCTGACAGCCGATGACAGCCTGATCGGCCAGGAAATCGGCTGCCCAAGCTGCAACGAAACCATCATCGTCCAGGACCAGACCGGCATGAGTGGCGGCGGCAGCGCCATGCGTTTGTCCGTCCCCACGGGCGCCTCCAGCGACAACCTGATCCAGAAACCCGCCAAGCCGCTGGATGCCGCCGCCAAGGCTGCCATCAAGGTCTGCTGCAAAACCTTCCGACACCATGAGCACATGAGCGATGGCAAGGACAAGTTCGACGAGGTTGTCAGCCGCTTTCTGGCCGGTGTGGGTGAGGAAAACGTCGTTTCGGTGGAGTCCATCCAATACACCCGTATCGAGAAGGAGATGGCCATGACCGACTACGGAGCGATGATCATCTACAAGTCGCTCTGAGCCTGCCAGAAAAGGCCGGGCCGGGCTACGCGTGCAACACCTTCAGCAGTCCGTCGATGGGGAAGTGCTTCCCGGGACACAGGGTGAAGCGGTCGTGGTTGATCTTGTGGATTTGCTGGTGAGTCTTGACCGCCGAGGCCGTCAGCTTGCAGCGTTTCAACAAGGCCGCGGTCAACGCGTGAAGCGACTCCATCTGCTTTTCCGTTGGCTTGCTCTCGTCGAAATTTCCCACCAGGCAGATCCCCAGTGACTTGGCGTTCAGGAACTCGCTGTGAAGGTGGCCGCCATCCAGCTGGCCGGTCCATCGACCGCCCACAGCCACCTCGCCGTCGCCCATGCCGCGCCCGTTGCCAATGACAAAATGGTAGGCCAGTCCGTTTTCCATGTGACGCTCTTTGCGGTGGAACTCATCCATGCTCCTGGCAGTGCCGACGCCCGTGGCGCTGTGATGGATGATCACATATTTCCACCTGCCGGGGCGGACTTGCGCCCTGTCGATGGCTTCCTGGACCTTGGATGAAAGTTTCGGAGTGGTGTTCTGGCCGGGAATCCTGAGTTTTTGCCCCACCCGGATGTTGTCCGGCATGTTGATGCCGTTGTGGGAGGCCAGCTGTTTGACACCCAGCCCGTATTTCTCCGCGATGCTGCTCAACGTGTCGTTCTTCTGGACGACATACACCTCCTCGCCGAGCGCCCCGGGCAGCGCCAGCGCAAGGCCGAAAAGCGACGCCGCCCGCATGGCGGTCCGACGGGACATGGTGCTATGACACAAATCACACATGGTTCGTCAGGAACAAGCGCGTAACACAAGAACTTGGCGCATGGCCAGAGTTTTTTGCGGACTGGTCGAAGCCGGCAACGCTTTCCAAGGCGCCTCTGGCCTGCCTCAAAGCGATCTTGCACCCGCCCAGAGGGATGGGAAGAGCAGGTGTCTCAGTCCCTGGCGGACGGGCGCGCAATTCGTTTCCAGAATTGACGACTAGTTGGAAATGAACTCCCGCGGGTCGGTGACCTTGCCGGTGAGGGCGGTGGCGGCGACGGTCGCAGGGCTGGCGAGATAGACTTCGCTCTCCTTGCTGCCCATGCGGCCGGGGAAATTCCGGTTCGTCGCGCTGATGCAGCGCAGACCCGCCTGGTTCATCCGGCCAAAGGTGTCCACCGGCCCGCCCAGACACGCAGCGCAGCCGGCATTCTCGGTCATGCGCACACCGGCATCTTCGAGAATCTGCCAGATGGTCTTGTCGCCCCAGCGCGTGGACTGCAGATCACGCACGATGTCCGGCGTCGCCGGCACGCCAAAGGTGTCGATGACCACCTTTTTGCCGCGGAGCACGCGGGCAAACTCCACAAAGTCGCTGGTCTTGCCACCCGTGCACGAACCCACGTAGGCGCGGTCAATCTTGAAGTTTGCCATCTCCTTCACCGTTTTGCGCTGGCCCGGATCGGGATGGCAGGCAACGGTCGGCTCAAGTTTCGAGAGGTCAACGACCATCTCGTAAACAAAGGTCTGGTGCGCATCGGCCTCCACGGGTTCGTAACTCGACGGCGTGCCATTCAGGCGCGTGCGGGCATCGACGTATTCCGCGGTGCGGGCGTCAAACGGGAAAATGGCATTCTTGCCGCCGGCCTCGATCGCCATGTTCGCAATCGTCATGCGGTCATCCATCGAGAGGCTCGCCACGCCGGGACCATCGAACTGCATGGCACGATAGGTCGCGCCGTCGAAACCGATTTCACCGATGACGTGCAGGATGATGTCCTTCGCCATCACGCCGGGTTGCAGCGCGCCTTCGAGACGGAACCGCATGGTCTCCGGAACCTTGATCAGCAGCTTGCCGGTGCCCATGACGAAGCCCGCGTCGGTGTTGCCGATGCCGGTGGCAAATTCATTGAACGCACCAGCCATGCACGTATGCGAGTCCGTGCCGAAGAGCACCTCGCCAGGCCGGGTGTGGCCCTTGGCGGGGAGCGCCGTATGGCAGACGCCGGCATAATTGGAGCCGTATTGGCGCTTCAGGTTGCCCTTGTCGGCATCGTATTTCCATGTGCCGTTCGGGTCATCGATGACATCGTAGAAATACGGCAGGCCCTGTTCGCGCGCAAACTCACGGAGGATGTCCACGTTGCGGTTGGACTTGGAGTCGGCGGTGAAAATGTAGTGGTCCGGAATGATGACGACCCGGTTTTTGTCCCAGACCTTCGCGTCCTTGCCGAACTCGCGTCTGAAAACGCCAATGGTCCCCGGTCCGCACACGTCATGGGTCATGAGGACGTCGGCCTTCACCCAGATGTTGTCGCCGGCCTGGACGGAGGCTTTGCCGGCGGCGC
>CAYQCZ010000405.1:0-4491 GCA_964415955.1 uncultured Verrucomicrobiota bacterium
GGTCGAGGTTTTCCTCGATGCTGCGATTGCGCCACGGCGATTCCTTGCCGGGCTTGTCGGGCGCCCCGCGGTAGGCATCGGTGTCTGCAGGAGAAAGATCGCACACGTAAGCCTTCCCTTTCCGGATGAGGGTCAGGGCGTATTCGTAGATCTGGTCGAAATAGTCGGACGCGTAAAATGGTTCCAACGGGCCGTTCCTGCGAATCTGCCCGACGACCGCCGGTGAAAAAAAGTCAGACCTGCCGTCCACCGGCTGCGTTTCCGGCAATTTGCCGACGGGCTTCAAACCGAGGCAGTGATCCGCCCATCCGGCGATCAACCATTGCACATCCGCCTGGATGGACTCCACGTATTCGATGTCCTCCTTGGTGGGATTGGTATCGTCAAAACGCAGGTTGCAGACACCGCCAAACTCCCGGGCGATGCCGAAGTTCAGGCAGATGCTCTTGGCGTGGCCGATGTGCAGGTAACCGTTGGGCTCGGGCGGAAACCGCGTGTGAATCTTCGCATGCCTTCCCTCCGCCAGATGCTGCGCCACGATGTCGCGGATGAAGTCGCATGGGGCTGCGGGTGCGGCTTCCTGCGGGAGACCGGCATGTTTTGAGGCATCACTCATAATTTCATCCCAATCGGGCTGCGGATGGTATTGAAGCCCCCATGCCGATGACAGGTTTTTTTGGGCAATGAGAAGGACGGGGCGCCGGACGAATCACACGTTGAACTTGAACAGCATCACGTCACCGTCCTGCACGACGTATTCCTTGCCCTCCATGCGATACAAACCCTTCTCACGCGCCGCGGCCACCGAACCGCATTGGATCAGATTCTCGTAGGCCACCGTTTCCGCCTTGATAAATCCCCGCTCGAAATCGCTGTGAATCACCCCGGCAGCCTTGGGTGCCGTGTCACCGGCTTGAATGGTCCACGCGCGAACCTCCTTCTCACCGGCGGTGAAATAAGTGCGCAGGCCCAGCAAGTGGTAGGTGGCGCGGATCAATGATCCCACACCGCTTTCCGCAACACCCATTTCCTTGAGGAACTCCTTTGATTCCTCCGGCGACAGGTCCACCAGGTCCGACTCGATTTGCGCGCTGATGACCACCGCCTCGCAGGCCATGTGGGTTTTCACATACTCACGGACCTTTTGAACGTATGGATTCGCGTCAGCCGTCTTGAGGTCGGTTTCGTGGACGTTGCAGGCGAAGATCGAGGGTTTGTCCGTGAGCAGATAAAACCCACGGGCGATGACCTTGTCCTCGGGCGTCAGTTCAGCGGTCAATGCGATCTTGCCCGCGTCCAGATGCGGTTCCAGCTTCGCGAGCACCGCCTCCTCCGCAATGGCCGTCTTGTCGCCGCGCTTGGCATCTTTCGAGATGCGTTCGCGGCGTTTCTTCACGGCCTCAAGATCGGCCAGCACCAGCTCGGTGTTGATGGTTTCGATGTCGCGAACTGGATCGATGCTCCCGGCGACATGATGGATGTCGGCATCCTCGAAACACCGCACGACCTGCACGATGGCGTCCACCTCGCGGATGTGACTGAGAAACTTGTTGCCCAGCCCCTCGCCCTGCGCGGCACCCTTCACCAGCCCAGCGATGTCCACAAATTCAACGGCCGCCGGGATGATCGTCTGGGTCCTGGCAATCTTCGCCAATGGTTCAAGCCGGGCGTCCGGCACGGTGACGATGCCGACGTTGGGATCGATCGTGCAGAAGGGGTAGTTCGCCGCCTCGGCCTTGCGCGTGCGCGTGACGGCGTTGAACAGGGTGGATTTCCCAACGTTGGGCAGTCCTACAATTCCGGCTTTGAGCATAACAAAGGGCGTTTGAAAGCGGGTGATGTCAGTTGGCCGGGGCTTCATCCACCGCTTCGCGGATGAGCTGCTTGAAGGCATCAATGCCTTCATCGAAACCGGCGGCCATGGGCAGCACAGGCGTCCGCCGGATGCGGCGCTTGAACTTCTTCAGATTCTCCTCCGCAACGGGCTCGTCCATCTTGTTGGCCACCACCAGACGGGGTTTTTCGAGCATTGCGGGATCGTAAAGCTCCAGCTCGTTCAGAAGCTGGTGGTAGTCGCCCCATGGCGTGCGCCCGTCCGTGCCGGCCATGTCCAGCAACAGCACCAGCACCTTGCACCGGCGGATGTGCCGCAGAAATGCGTGTCCCAGACCGACATTGTTGTGCGCGCCCTCGATGAGCCCGGGCACATCGCACACCACAAGCCTGCGGTAATCCGTGTATTCCACGATGCCAATCTGTGGCGTCAGTGTGGTGAAGGGATAAGGGGCGATCTTCGGATGCGCATGCGAAATGGCGGTCAGCAGCGTGGATTTGCCCGCATTGGGGTAACCCACAAGGCCGACATCGGCGATGATGCGCAGTTCCAGGAGAAAATCCCCTTCATCACCGGGCTCGCCCGGCTGCGCAAAGCGTGGTGACTGACGGCTGGGTGTGGCAAAATTGCGGTTGCCCAGCCCGCCCCGTCCGCCCTTGCACAACACAAACTGCTGGCCGTGTTCCGTAAGGTCGGCAACCAGCTCGCCCTTGTCCGGATCAACCCGCCCGGCACCTTCATCATCCTCCTCGAGGTTGATTTCCAGCGCACGCTCATTGCCCGCATAACGGATCACCGGTCGGCGCACGCTGGAAATCATGGGCTTGTCCTCATGGCTTTGCGGTGCGTCCGCGATGACTTCTTCCAAGGGAGAGGCGACCGGGAGCTTCCAGACCAGAGTGCCGCATGGCACTTTCACCACGAGACTTTTTCCCGCCCGCCCGTCCATGCCCTTGCCCATGCCCGCCTCGCCTGCCTCGGCGATGAGCCGGGGAACGTAATATTGATTGATGAGATTGTTCAGGTCGTGATCCGCCTGAAGAATGACATCGCCACCACGCCCGCCATTGCCCCCGCTGGGGCCGCCTTTGGGCCGGAATGTCTCCCGCAGAAAGGCGACACAGCCCTTGCCGCCATGGCCCGCGCGGGCGAAGACCTTGATTTCGTCGATGAACATGGGCTGAAGCGAAATGACCGCCGCCTAAATGCCTTGGAAAACGAAAAACGGCGAGGCGCAGAGCCTCGCCGTTTGTGCGAAATCCGAATCCATCAGTTGGCGGCCGGAGCCTCGACGGGCAGAATGTTGACGCGGCGGCTGTCCTTGTCGAAAGCCACCTTCCCATCCACCAGTGCGAACAGTGTCCAGTCGCGCCCGACGCCCACGTTCTTGCCGGCGATGAATTTGCTGCCGCGCTGGCGCACGATGATGCTGCCGGCGCTGACCAGCTGCTCGCCATAGCGTTTGACGCCCAGGCGTTTGCTGACGCTGTCGCGACCGTTGCGGCTGCTGCCTTGACCTTTCTTGTGTGCCATAGTGTTACGCTCCGAGTTTGATTTCCTTGACCTTGACCACGGTGAGATTCTGGCGATGGCCGATCTTCTTGTGGTAGCCCTTGCGGCGTTTCATCTTGAAGGTGATTTTTTTGGGCCCCCGGATGTGCCCGACGACATCGGCCAGCACGGAGGCGTTTGCGACGGTGGGTTTGCCCACGGTGACCTTGCCCTCGTCGCTGACCATCAGGACGCGGTCAAAGGTGAAGGTCTGCCCCGCCTCGGCGTCGAGCGTCTCGACCTCAAGCTTTGTTCCAGCATTCACGCGGTATTGTTTACCGCCGGTTTCTAGGACTGCATACATAACTTTGATCCTCAAAAAGAGCGGTGATACCAACAGAATTGAAAATGCGTGTCAATGTCCGTTTGGACAAAAAAGAAAAGCCACATTCCCATCCCGCTCCGGCTGCTAATCGCAGTTGGCGGGCACGAAAACCCGGCCCATCGTGATCGCCCAACAGAACTCCGTCCGCCCTGCCCTCGCCTCGCGACAACCTCCGTCCAAGCACCCGCTTTTCGAAGGACGACTTTCCGCCTGGCATGCCAGTCCGAAAGACAACCTCCGACACACCGGCCGAAGGAGATTTCTTGCCTGTCATTTGTCAAACGGGTGGATGATTGCCACTGACGAGCGGCCCAAGCACTGCGAACATCCGTCTCATTTGCAAGAGGTTGTGAGATTTGTGGCATCATCCAAATCCTGACTCCAACTGCCGGGCTGCATCTTGAAAACCCCGCCGGTTAAAGCACTTATTCATTATTATAACTAACCATATAACAATACGCACAAATGCCTATTGCAACAGCTCATGTTTATATTGTATTAATCATCATTGATATGAGCAACTCATCTAAAAATGGTTTTTCATTCACTAATTCTATTTGGTCTGCCGTGGTTCTGGCGGCATTGATCGCCGCCGCAGGCTGCGACAAAGGGGACGGTGACACAAAAGAGCCGGGGACTACAGATGCCGCACCAGTCACTACGGGGTTGTCACTTGCTGCACCCGCCCCGTCCACCCCCGGGACTGGCGAAACTCCCCAGAAACCAGCGGAGCCCGTTGTCAAATTTGAAGCCACCACCCGCACCACGACCGAAGCCGGCC
>CAYQCZ010000406.1:0-4486 GCA_964415955.1 uncultured Verrucomicrobiota bacterium
GGCACGTGCGCCCATGAATACACGCATCTGTGGATCAACGAAAACAAGGCGGAGAGCCGCAAGATCGATCCGGACACATTGGAAGCGGTCTGTGAATTGTCCGCCTACAAGCTGGCCCAGAAGGATGGCGACACCAACCAGATGGCGCGCATTCTCGCCAACCCCTACACTCAAGGCATGATCACGAACCTGGTCACCATCGAAGCGCAGAAGGGATGGGACAGCATTTTGGAATGGGTGAAAACCGGCACGACCGGGACCATCGACATGGAAGGTGTGTCCATGGCGGCTCCGGCACCCGTCATCAAGACGGATTTTCCCGATGAAATCACGCTGACGGGTTTGATGGGCGGCGCCAGTCGTCGCATAGCCATGGTGAGCGGTGTGATGATCAAGAAGGGCGAGCGGCGACGCATCCAGCTCAAGGACAAGGCGCTTTCTGTGCGGTGCCTGGAAATCCATGATGATCATGTGATCGTCCAGGTGGAGGGCGAAAAGGAACCGCGAAAACTTTCCATGACCTCCCGGTGAACAGGAATCCCCGAGCCATGCCCCAGGTGATCGCCAATGGCCGGAGCCTGGAAGCTCCCGTGCCGTGTTCCATCGACGTCCTGCTCCAGCATCTTGGACAGATGCCGCGCAGTGTCGTGGTGGAACTCAACGGCGAGGCGGTGCCACCCAGCCAATTCGATGCCCGCACGGTGCAGGACGGCGACCGGCTTGAGATCGTGCGCATCGTGGCCGGCGGCTGAAACACACACTGCGGCATGATCTTCCGGCTTATTCGCGATCAATGGTTCCTGGCGGGGGTGCTGCTCGTCACGCTTGTGACCTTGTGGAATCCTGGCAACGCGCTGGTCCATGCCGGCGAGGTCTTTGCGGCGGCCAATGGCAACGAACTGTGCCTGGCGTCCATCTTCATTCTGTCCGGGATTGATCTCGAATGGCGGCACTTGAAGGAGGCCGTGTCGGACTGGCGTGGCGCAGCTCTTTCACTGGGATTTGTGTTTGGAGTCGCGCCAGTGCTTGCATGGTTGCTTTCACAGGTGTCCCCGTCACGAGATCTGGCCATTGGGCTTTTCCTGATCGGATGTGTCTCCACCACGCAGGCCAGCGGCATCGTTATGGCCGCTGCGGCAGGGGGAAGGGCGGCGCATGCGCTGCTGATCACGATTGCAGGCAACGTGCTGTGCGTGTTCACCATTCCCTTCACGCTGAATCTGCTGGTGGGATCGACCGGCCAGTCCGTGCGCCTGCCATGGCTGGAAATGATGTCCAAGCTCGCGCTGCTGATTCTTCTGCCGCTGACGGTTGGCATGGCCTTGCGCCGTCCGCTGCTGCCGTCACTGGCCAGACTGCCGTTGAAGCCGAGCCATCTGAACCGCCTGTTGATCCTGGTCATCCTCTTCATCGGATTGAGCAAGGGCCGCTCCAGCATCCTCGCCAATGGCGTGCAGGTCGTCTGGGCGGTGGGGTTTTCCGTGGTGCTCCATGTGCTCAAGGCGGGTGGTTTGTGGGGCTGCCTTGCGAGGTTGGGATGGGGAGCAGGCCGGCGCGAGAGCGTGTTTTTCATGGGCATTCAGAAAACACTGCCGCAGGCGATCTGGCTGCAAACGGCCTATTTCCCTGAGCATGGCATGGCGCTGGTGTTTTGTGTCATCTATCACATCACGCAGTTGGTGATTGATTCGTGGTGGGTGGGGCGTCTGGCCGCCGTGCGGAAGCCCCTTCGAGAGCAGGTTGTGAATCCGGCCGGATGAAGCGGATTGCACGCGCGTGCCCGGATGCCAGCCGTGTGCGGCAAGGAGCCTCAAACATCAACCTGCCTCAAACATCAACCTTTTCAATTCGCAGGCCTGCTTTTAGCTTCGCCGCCGCTCATGGAATGGCTGCACTCCATTGATGTGGCGGTCTTCCGCCTCATCAATCTCCACCTCGCCAACCCGGTGTTTGACCGGGTCATGCCTGTGCTGAGCGGCAACACGCTGTTTCTGCCGGCGTTGCTGTTCATTTCCCTGTGGGTGTTGTGGAAGGGGACCCTTCGCGCCCGGGCATGTCTGGTGTTCTGCGTGGTGGTGGTGGCCCTGGGCGACGGTCTGGTGTGTGACACGCTGAAAGATGTGGTCGGACGCCCGAGGCCGTTCGTCACGATTCCAGATGCCCATGTGCTGGGAGGACGTGGTGAAAGCGGCAGCATGCCTTCATCGCACACGGCGAACTGGATGGCCGCCGCGCTGGTCTTTGCGATCTACCAGCGCAGGTGGTTTCCCATGGTGCTTGGCCTGGGCGTTCTGGTCGGCTTTTCGCGCATCTACAACGGCATGCATTATCCGTCCGATGTGCTGGCGGGCGGTCTGATCGGTGCCGGCACGGCGGCGGCCTGTCTGATCGTGCTCGATCGCGTGTGGGTGTCTTACGGAGCCAGTTGGTTCCCCACATGGGCAAGACGTTGTCCGCGATGGATGGCGCCCGATTCGTGGAGACTGGATGTGCCAGCCACGGACAGGGGTGACGCAGCCACGCCAGGGTTCAGTCCCAACGGGAAAGAGTGGCTGCGTCTGGGCTGGTTGTTGATCGGGGCGCTTTTCATCTTCCGTCTGTGGTATATCGCCAGCGGCAAAATCCAGCTCAGCGAGGATGAAGCCTATCAATGGCTGTGGGCCAAAAATCCGGCGTTGTCGTATTACAGCAAGCCGCCGTTGATCGCCTACACGCAATGGCTGGGCACGGCGCTCTGGGGCGACAATGCGTTTGGTGTCCGTTTCTTTTCACCCGTGCTTTCGGCTGCGACATCGCTGCTTGTGCTGACGTTTCTTGCGCGGGAGGTGAATGCGCGCGCGGGCTTCTGGACGGTGGCAGCGTTGAGTGCGGCGCCCATGCCGTCGGTGGGTTCCATCCTCATGACCATTGATCCGCTGAATGTGTCCTTCTGGGTGCTTGCGATGGTCGCGGGATGGCAGGCCATGAAGTGTCACAGCACCCGGTGGTGGCTGTTGTGCGGTCTGGGCATGGGGATGAGCTTCCTGGCCAAATACACGGCGCTGTTTCAACTCCTGAGCTGGGCGGTTTTCTTCATCTTGTGGGCACCCGCCCGGAAACATCTGCGGACGCGTGGACCCTGGCTGGCGCTTGGCATGATCGCACTCTGCACCATTCCCGTGCTGGTGTGGAACGCCCAGAATGGCTGGATCACCGTCACTCATCTGTCCGAACGCGGTGGCCTTGCGCATCAATGGCGTTTCCGTCCAAACTACATCTGGGATTTTTTGGGTGCCGAAGCCGCGCTTCTGAACCCCGTGTTTTTTGTGGCGGCATTGTGGGCCATGATCGTTTGTCTGCGACGTCACCGCGACAATCCGGTGGCCGTGCTGCTCTTCAGCATGGGCGCGCCGGTGTTTGTGTTTTATGCGCTGTGGACAGTTCGCGCCCGTGTCCAGCCCAACTGGATTGCGCCCGCCGTGGTTCCGATGTTCATGTTGATGGCGTTGCACTGGGAAGGCCGCTGGCAGGCGGGTGTTCGTGCCCTGAAACCATGGCTGCAGACCGGCATGGCGATTGGCATGGCCATGGTGGTGGTGCTGCACGACACCAATCTGGTGTCCAAGGTCACGAAAAAGCATCTGCCCATGAAGCTCGATCCGTTGAGACGGGTGCGCGGATGGGATTCACTTGCCTCGCAGGTGGGCGAGCAGCGCGAGCGACTGGCCGCGGACGGTGCGTCCGTGTTTGTCATTACGGCCCATTACGGACTGGCGGGTCAGATCTCGTTCTATCTGCCGGAGGCGAAGGCCGGTGTTCCTGACAATCCCATTGTGTATTACCAGTCCAGTGACGTGCCGCAGAATCAGTTCTTTTTCTGGCCGGGCTACCAGACGCGTAAAGGGCAGAACGCCATTTATGTGATGGAAACCCCGGAGCCGCAGCCGCCACCCGGAAGGCTGGTGAATGAGTTTGAAAGCGTGCGGAGCCTTGGCATGTTTGACGCCACCTATCGGGGACGTGTCATGGAACGCTTCCAGTTCTTCGAATGCCGGAACCTGCGATGAGCGGCATGAACCAGACGCTCTTTCCTGTTGCCGGCTACGATCTGGCCATGACCTTGCGCTCGGGGCAGGTGTTTCGGTGGCGCATGCGGAATGAGGCCTGGGAAGGGGTGCTTGGAAACGAATGGGTCCAACTCATGCAGGTTCCGGAGGGCATTCAAGCCGTCTCAATCCGTCACAAACCGGACTGGCAGCGGCTGCGTGAATTTCTTCAACTGGACATTGATTACGCCTACGTGCTGCAAAGCTTCCCTGACGACCCTCCCTTGAAAAAGGCCGTCGCGGCGTGTCGCGGACTGCGTCTGTTGCGGCAGGACCCATGGGAATGCCTCGTGAGCTTCATTTGTTCATCAACCAAGCAGATCGTCCAGATCATGGAAATTGTGGCGTTGCTCTGTGAGCGGTTTGGTTCCGCTGTGGAAACGCCGGATGGCGTGAAGGTC
>CAYQCZ010000407.1:0-4470 GCA_964415955.1 uncultured Verrucomicrobiota bacterium
ACGCCGATCCACTATATAATATTGGTCTCGTAGCTATTCCCGGTGGTCCCGGTCCTCTTCGTAACGGTGTCTGGCCGGGTGGTGTTATCAACGGAGGTAATCCACGACCTCTTATGATTACCGGAAAGCTCGACAAGGAAGCACATAACGGTAAATGGGTTGTAGATAACCAATTTGAGAATTACATTAAGCTCGTAGAGAAATCATTCGAGCGAATGGATGTTCTTAAGAACCTTGTTTCCACATTTATGATGATCGGCAATAAGTTCGGTTCTACTGACCTTAACAAGGTGGTTAACATCCCTTTCGGAGAGATCTACAGGAAACTCGTTAAATTCCTTGCTTTCTCATCTCTCGATTTATATAATTCAAATGTGGTGGACCCTAAGCGTGGTCATTATGGTGGTGTTGAAGGTGGTCTTGATAAACTCAGGACTGATTATACCGGCGCCAATTTACCAAATCAAGCAGCTACAGCCATTGCACTTAACGAAATCACTAGGACAGTTAACGAATTAATGGGAGATCTAAACAGAGCCGATTCAAAATCTGAGGGAGTTATGAATGGCGCTGCAGGTGGTGTTGAAGGTGGTCTCGATATTCGTGATCCTAATATTATGCCTAGGAATGCTGTTCCTGCCCCGGTTGCTGGTCCCGGTGGCGTTAATCTCAGATTCGGCGAAGCTGCATATGTTAATCCAGCAGGTGTAGCTCCTGGTGCTGGTATTGACCCAGCTTATGCTGCACAAGCGGCAACCATGGCAGCCCCGGCAGGATTTGTCCTAACCCCTGATCCGTACAATATTCTCTCTAATATCGGAGGATTCTGGAAAGCCGAGCTTGAATTGTTCTCATACCTCATGAATGCTATGTCCGCTAAGGTATTTATGGTATTAGGTATGAATGAAATGATGAATCGTCCTTATGCTGCAGACCGCGAGACAGGCGATCCTCGATCAGCATTCATTCTTGATGAGAGACGATATGATGCCCCTATTCGTATGATTCTTGGAGGTAATGAGAAGCCCGAGATTATTGACGATGCCCTTGAGCTCTATATCCGTCTCCCTCTCCTTATGGAGTTCTATCGTGATCTATTATCGACGAAATCCGGACCTGGTGCGTTTCAGAATAATGATAATAATATGGAGAAGATTGGTCTTATTGCTGACTTTAATAACGTATGGCGAGATATCTTCCATTTCTTCTTCATTAAGCACGCCGCACGTACTCATAACGATTTTGGAGCGTATGAATTATATGAGTTAGTTGACATTATTAACAACCTCTACCGCACGTTCAAGCCTAAGTCCAGTGGCAATGTTACGGCGGCCGTTGTTAATGAGCTCATTCACGAAGTTAATGGTCGTATCGGTATTGTTACCTACAAGGATCATGATAAATTTTACGAGAATGTTGATTCTATCCTCAAATCTATGGATGAGGAAGATGACAGCGAGCGCGCGGTAATTGACTTTAAGATCATCCCCGATCAAGATAACACATACTCTAGCTCAGGTCCATCGAGCAGATACAAGAAATACAGAGCCCTTGAAAACCCGACATCTAAGTCAACGAAACATGACCATCGTGAGCTTCATCATTACAGAAATCTTTTAGAAGAGCTTCTCGTTAACTACAGCCGCACAATGAACAACCCTAACACATATAGAGTTGTTAATGACCCAGAGAAAGGTCTTACTCTTAACAGACGTTTAATAACCGTACGTGATGAACTTAAGGAGGCTAAGGACGGAGACGATAAGTTCAACATTGTGTTCAAGACAGTAAGAACAGAGACTGATATCAATGATACTCATGTTCTTATTCATATGGCTCTACATGAGCTTATCGGAGTGCCTCTTAACGCTGTAGTGGCTATGCACTCTACTTTCAGAAGAATTGCTGCCTATTACAATTACGCTCCGGGTGCTGGTAATCCTGCTGCTGGTGCTGTTGCCATTCCCGGTGCCAACGATCATGGGTTGAATATCGATCGTAAGGGTAATGGAGTGTTAGATGACATCAGAGATTTACTCAGAGTACTCTCAGTATTCAATAACAGCTATAGTGATTATATCTCTGTTAGCTTCGCTAAGGAATATCTCCGAATTGATTTCACTAAGCTCACTACTCACCTTAGGAAGGCTGTTGAATTACTTAGAAGCACGATTGACCGCTTTGAAGGAGTGCTACCGAATACCAATATGGCGATCGTTGAGAGATATCGAGCCCGTATCACGTCTCTTGAGGAGAAATTGGTAGGAGAGATGATTGATGAGAAAAAGAGAGCTAATCGCGTTGAGCCAATGAACGACAACACCTACTATTCATTCAGCAAGATGGCTAAGCATATGGAGGCTATCTGGCTGGGTGCAGTTGAC
Source organism: uncultured Verrucomicrobiota bacterium (assembly GCA_964415955.1). Lineage (GTDB taxonomy): Bacteria > Verrucomicrobiota > Verrucomicrobiia > Limisphaerales > CAYQCZ01 > CAYQCZ01. Next base: position 2,385 of record CAYQCZ010000407.1, read on the forward strand.
CGGTACGCTTCTGACGGCAAACAACTCAACATTTCTCCTCAAAATAATCAGGCTTTCGCTGCGAATGCCAACGGGGCTGGGGTGCTGCCCACAGCTGGTTCACGGGAATTTTATATTAATGAACTATTCGGCGATATAACCGAACTTTTCGTATTATCGTCTGCTGGTCTTCAGGCTAATGATGATCCGTCTGATGTATTTAGTGGACTTTTAATGCAGCTACTACCAGGCTACAATAGTACTCCAGTTGCTGGCGTAGCTCCGGACGAGGATGCTTTAGATGCCATGATCGGTCAGATTAATGGTCTAAATAATATCGATTTATCTAACCAGGACAATAAACAACTGATTGTGGGTCCAGTCGTCAATGATTTTAACGCATTATTAACATATTTACTTCATAATATGGTAGATGAATCTAATCATAAGATTTATAAAGAACTTATTGATGAATTAGGAAATGCTACGTTCCCGGCAGCATTATTTAATGCTCAAAACATTCCAAATGTTGATCGCGACGCCGCTGGAGTTACGCATATTGGCGAGGATACTAATAGAGTGTTATACCATAGTACAGCCAGTATTCTCGGTAAATTATTAGCATCCACGTTTAAGAACAAGACCGAAAAGGCATTCTTATGGGAAACGCTTGCTGATGTTCCTCATTATGTGCGCGAAAAGATGAGAGTTAACTTGCCTATGTTTGCAGCATTCTTTGAGCGTATCTTAAAGGATGTTGAGATGATTAAGGATGTCCTTAATATTCTTAAATTAAAAGGTTATACAGAGTATGGTAACGATACTAATCAGAATCCGGCTGTAGTTCCACCCGTAAATCATAGCATTAACATCACAAGCCGTGGTGATAGTATTAAGGTTCCTGCAATTCACACAACCGATATACTTGAACTACCTTATGAGAAAAACAACTATCATCATCGTATTGCCATATTAGATTCAGTTAAGAACGGCGTATTAACCATGATCCGTTCATGTAAGAAGATTGTAGCTGAGCTCGGTGATTCTAATCCTAAATATGGTCAATTATATGACAAATATTTCGAGGATTACAGAGCAGCATACGGAAAGGAGCCTGCCTGTTTATATTCCAATCTTGTTCATGTTCTTAACGATGTGGACGAATCTTCCGACTATCTTAATGCTTTCTTTCCTACAAACAATGTAGGAATGGACCTTAACTTTAAATATAAGAACGGCGTTCGTGCCGTTTTCGGAAGATCTAATAAGATGACTCTTAAGGATTTTCCGTTCATTAATAATCTTATCTCCCAATATAACGGATATTATAAGGTTAATCAGAAATTGGATACAAGCAATTTAGATGAATTAATTAGCATTTCCACTGAGTTATTTAGGTTCATTCATCGTGGACGTATTGTTAATAATACAGCAAGATTCTCCCATGAAAATTTTGGCTTAAATTACGTTACCACAACCAACCCCGGTGCTATTCTATACCCCGCTGCCGCTGTCGCAACGAATATCCAATTAAATCTGTTCAGATACAACACTTCCATATTTGAGAATTTGCCTGAAAACGTTCATATTAATACAGCGGCCCTAGGAGGAGTACCGAATAACAACATCAAGACATTCTTCCTCGATTTTGCTGCCGGTGCTCAAGATAGACTCAATGATATGATTTCGGTCGCTGAGGCCAAGTTCCAGAAAGACCGTATTAAGGACACAATCTCTACACATATACTGGGCGCTCCAGGCGCAGGACAGACCTTACAAGATCAATTAGATACTTCATTAGGAAACTACCCTGCTGACGTCCACGCTGCTATGAAGATCCTCAATATCTTCGATATGAATATCGTTCCCATTAATATTCATGCTCTTCGTCGTGAGATTCCATTCGTGTCTCTATTCTCATACAGACATGCATTTAATGATATTATTAAGCGTGTACTCCGTAGTGAATTCCAATACGATATGGCTGGCGCTGCAGGCAATCGCCCTGGTGCCTTAAATCCTCTTCGGGCTGCTGCTGGAGCTAATCCAGCTGGTTTAGATATGAAACACGCTTCCTTGCTTCATAAGACTCTTAATACTCCTTACC
>CAYQCZ010000408.1:0-4457 GCA_964415955.1 uncultured Verrucomicrobiota bacterium
TCGAAGCCGAGATTGGCGGTGCTGGATTCAGGTTTCCTGGATGCTTTGCGCGCCATGCGTTGCGTTGTTGTCTGCGGTCTTGTCTCCATGAACAAGGTTCCCCGTGGAGTGCCGGAATTTTGCGAAGTGCCTGCGGGTAAGCAAGTTTTTGTTCCGACCCCGTTGATCAACGCGCGTGAACTTTTGAAAAAGCCTTCATGTCCGTCTCCAACAAGGCCATTGCAGCCCAGGCAGTGGTGGACATCTGCTGGGCGTAGCTTTCGTTGCCCGTCGGTCGTGTCGTGGCGGGCCAGCTTCCATCCTCACGTTGCATGGCGCTCAAGCGTTGCCGTCCGCTGCGCAACGCGGCTGCGGTTTTCCCGTCATTCCGCACACGGGAAAGGGCGAGCAATGCCAGGGCGGTGTCAAAGGCCTCGGTTGCCGTCTGTGGAAACGGCCCCCAGCCGTGATCGGGATTCTGCGCACGAACCAGCCAGTGCGCCGCCTCAAGCGCCTTGTTGTGGAGCACCGGGTCCGGGTCATTGTAAAACTCAAAGACCAAGGCGGCGTTGTCCGGGACATTCCTGGCCGTGCACTGTGCGAGCCACTGCCGGCCGCGCTGGATGGAGGGTTCATGTGCCGGCATGCCGGCGGCTTTCAACACACGCAAGGCCATGTGTGTGGCGAGGGCGTTGCCATAGGTGGCAGGAGCGCCGACCGTGCCTTCGGGCGTGATGGCCCAGTGTCCGGCCGCGCTCTGGTGGCCGGCGACGCGTGCGGCGGCTGGTTTCAATGCGGAGGTGTCATGACAGAATCCGGCGTCGATGCTTCCAAGCAGCGAGGCGGCAAACTGGATGTCCGCAAGACGCTGGTCGCTGAAACCCGGATCACCCTGGTTGTTGTCCCAGTCCATGGGTCTCGAGACCCAGCGGAGTGTGTCCGTGAGTGAGGCTGCTTTGATCACGTAGCCTGATCGTTTTGCCAGATAAAGCGCGCGGGCGGCATCGCCATTGTTGTGGCAGGAGAAACAGCCGTTTTCAGTTTTCCATGCAGGCACTTCGCGCGTGAGAAAGGCAACGGCCCTGGCTTCGGGGGTTGTTTTCGAGAACCTGCGGTCCGCATCAACCGCACAACCGCCGAAAGCCAAAGCAATGATCAGCACAACGGCACGGAAAGCAGTTCCATCCGTGAATGGCGGTTGGAGCCATCGTCTGTCAGCGTGCGGTGCTGATGGATTCGGCATAGCGCAGTTCGCCCGTGCGGCCGTCGAAATATTGGAAGGTGACCTGTGGATGCGGATAAGCGACCCAGCGTGTGTCGCCCAGCTTCTTCGGCATGTTGAAGACGTTGTTCACCTGCACGATGCAGTAGTGCGGGTAGAGACGCTCCAGGCGCGGCAGGTCGGGCAGGATGTAGCTGCTCCAGCGGATGTCGCATTCGCGCGGGCCGAACTTCCATTTGCCGGTGGCAGGACGGTCGGATTCATCGAGCTTGGGCACGTGATTCACGCTGTTGTGCGGGCCGCAGCAGAATTCCCAGATCTGGTCGGTGATCTTGATGGCGAAACTGTTGTGGAGATCACCGGTCATGACGAACACCGGCTTTTTCAACTGCTCCCACGCGGTGATCAACTGCTCGCGTTCATGGAAAAAGCCCGTCCATGCCTCTTCCTTGTTGGCGTTGTCCGCCTCGAAGCCGCCTGCGCCGCTGTGCGGGATCATGAACGGCACGGTGGAGATGATGAAAAAGAAATCCGCGTCGCTTGCACGCATCGAGTTGAGCAGCCATTCGTGCTGCGGACGCCCCAGCATGGAGATGTCCGGTTTGGATCGGTCGCGGAGGTCGTGCATGTCCCGGCTGCCGCGGGTGTCGATGAGGTAGTATTCGCAGTTGCTGACGCGGAACTTGCCGTAGCTGCGGCGTCCGATGGAGTAGCTGACTTCGTCGGTGACCTTTGCCGGCATGTGCAACTGGAGCGTGTGTTTGTTGACCACCTTGACGATGTCATACACGTAGGAATTGGGATGGCCGCCGTCATCGTCATACTTCATGTCGTTCACACCGGCCTGGGGTGTGCCCCAGTGGACGTGGAGGTTGAGCATCTCCTTGAGCGGCAGGGCGGTGAAATCCGTGGAGGTGTCCACCAGCAGGTCGCTGCCCGTGGTCATTCTGGCGCGTCCGAAGTGGACGGGGTGGTTGTATTCCGTGGGGTTGGCCCAGCCGAGGTAGTCGTAAAAGGCATACGTGCCGATGTCACGGAACACCGTGCGCCGATGGCGTTTGCCCGCGGAGGCCGTGCCCCAGATGTCATTGACCAGTTCGTGATCATCGAAGGTGAACATGCTCGGCACATGCCGGTGCCACTGGGCCAGTGAGATGCCGCGTTCGAGGTAGAGTTTGTAGTTCTCCCAGACGCCGACCACGGTGGGCATGGTCTTCACCACGGCAGGCAGTTCCGTGAGGCCCTGCTGGAGGCGCCAGGCTTCGGCGGGATATTCCCGCAGTTCCTCGTAGAGCCAGTCGCCGTTCATGAAATGAAAGTGCGTTTTGTGCGCCCAGTCGCGGTTCAAGTTTTCATAGGTGGGTGCGCGATGGCCGATGCCGTGGTCCGGATTTTGATTGGCACATGAACCGGCCTCGAAGCGGAAATTGAAGAGGCCCTTGGGATTGTGATCGGCGTTTCGTGTGATGTCCGCGCTCGGAAGCGTGAGGAATGACCCGGGCAGTCCGTGCGGGCGGTCATTCACGAAGATTTGGTAATGATAACGGGTGTCCGGCGTGAGCTCCTTGAGTTTGGCCACGCCGGTGTTGTCATGTTCAATCGTTGTTTTCGCAGGGGCCGAGGTTTGGGTGAGTTTTTCCGGGGTTGTGCCGTATTTCACCACGAATTCACCGGGATCGGAGGTGCGCCCCCAGACGCGCATGGAGGTGGCCGATGGCATCCCCAGCATGGGCCCGTGCGTGAGGCGGATGGGATCGCGTTCGGCGAGAAGCGGGAAGGTGACGACGAGACTCAGGAGGAGTGATACGGAACTGCGCATGGGCTGAAGAGTAGGTGAGCCTGGACGGGCGGGCGACAAGGAATTGTCACGCGGCGTGCTGCCTTCAAGCGGACATGGACTGGCGGTTTCTGGTGCGGTGGGCCCGGGGGCTTTTGCCGGTTTGTTGTGTCACCGTGGTGGAGAAGTGCGCCTGCGACTGGAAGCCGGTCATTTCGGCGATTTGCGCCACGGACAACTCCGAAGTGGCGAGCAGTTCAACCGCCCGCTGCATGCGCACCCGCATGATCTCGTTGTAGGGAGACCGTCCGAGCTGCTTCTTGAAATGCCTTTCCAGAAGCGTCCGCGAAATGCCCGCGACGCGCATCACGTCCGGCACCCCGACGGGCCGGCATGCGTTCTCACGGATGAACCGGACGGCGCGCGCCAGACGGATGTCCTCGAGTGCGAGGACGTCGGTGGACTGGCGTGTCGCAACTCCGATGGGCTGGATTTCCACCAACTGTTCACGGGGTGACTGGCCGCGCATCAGGCGGTCCAGCATGGCGGCCGCCTGCCAGCCCGCCGTGACGGCATCCGGCATCACGCTGGACAGGGGCGGCAGGCAGAGTTCACAGAGCAATTCATCGTTGTGCTGGCCGATCACGGCGATGTCTCCCGGCACTTCGATGCCCGCTTCGCGGCAGGCGTCCAGCACGTTCTGGCCGCGTATGTCGTAGCAGGCAACCACGCCGGCGGGTTTGGGCAGGGCTTTCACCCAGCCAACCAGCTTCCTCCATTCCAGGTTCCAGTTGCCAAAGTCATCGGGATGGGAGGGAAACAGATGCGCCTCGAAGCCCAGCGAGGTTGCCAGCCGCTTGAAGTTGCCCTGATGCTTGTTTGACCATGGCAGTCTTGCGTCGCCACAGAATGCCAGGTTTTTGAACCCGCGTTCCGTCAGATGCTCGATGGCCATGCGCATCAGGGCGCTGCTGTCTGACACGATGGTGGGGACATCGCCTGCAAGCCCTGCTGCGCTGACATTGACCACAGGCAGGCCGGTGGCGCGCACGGCCTTCTCGATGGCGGATGTCTCGATGCGGGCGATGATGCCATGCCCCTTCCATGTGGCCAGCCATGGCGGCGGCTGGTTGGCGCGGCCCTGTTCGCTGAGATGGATGACCCATGTGTCGTTTTCACGGCACCATTTCCAGATGCCGTGAAGCAGCTTCCGGCTGTAGGCGTTCGACGTCTCGATGAGCAGCGCCACCCTTTTCTTGCTGGAAGAGATGCGCCTCACGGTTGCCGCTCCCCCCCCTGTGCGTCTGTGGTTTCCGGGAGCGCCGCGCATCAAATGATTTCCCGAATCGCCTCGCCATGCTCCAGGTCCAGGCGTTTGCGCCCGGGCACTTCCATGGCCCGTGAATCCAGCCCAAGTTGATGGAGCAGGGTGGCGTGGATGTCCGTCTCATAATGCGGATGGTCCACCGCGTGAATACG
>CAYQCZ010000409.1:0-4448 GCA_964415955.1 uncultured Verrucomicrobiota bacterium
CACTGGACGACATTCTTGTCTGTCCGCACGAGCCCGATGACGATTGCCCGTGCCGCAAGCCACAGCCGGGCCTGCTCAGGGAGGCGGCGCACAAATGGAAGATCGACCTGGATCACTCCTTCGTGGTCAGCAAAGGCTGGCAGGACGCGGAAATGGCCAGACTGGCGGGATGCACCTCGGTCATCATCCGTTCCCCATGGATGGGCACGGGACATCACGATTTTCTTGTGGATGACTTGCACGAGGCGGTGGAACTCATCCTGCAGCTCGACAAATCCAACCACACACCCCACACGCTGGAGGAACACTTCAGAAAGTGAGCCCGACGGTGGAACGCAACTGAAGATCGTTCTTGTTCACGCCCGGAGCCGGCCGGGTGTCGTAAAGATTGAGCATGGTGAGGTTCAGCGACATGTTCTTGAGGACAAAAAACTTCACCGTTCCTTCCATGCGGATGCGGTAGGCGCTGAAATCATCGACACGGGGCGTGATGGCGATTTTCTCCTCGAAATCGATCCGGCTGTTCAAGTGCCATGTAAAGTCCTCTGCGAGCCGCCAGTCGGGTTCGTTTCTGCTGGGAGCGTTGGCAAAGCTTGCCTCCGTGTAGCTGAACCCAGTCTCGGCGTTGAACGCCATGTTGGTCCCGGTGATGATGCGATATCCCACTCCGGGACCCGCCTCGTAATAGTAATCAAGCCGCCGGACCTCGTCATAACTGGCGATGCCGAGGCCGTAGAGGAACATCCGTTTGTTGAGGTCAACATCCGTCTTTGAGGAACCATCCATGCGGTTGGCGGAAAGGAGCCCGTCTGTCTTTCCATAGGCCCCCTGGAAATCCACGATTTCCCTGAACCGCTGGTTTCTGTAGGTGAACCGGGTGCGCCCATACCAGAGTTCGCGGTTTCTCGCGCTCCGTGAAAGATCAAAACCCAGCTGGATGTCACCCTTCCAGCGCTGCCAGAAGGTCGGCACAGCCTCCTCCCGGGCCGGCTCCAGCATGCCACCCGCAGGCTCAACTCCCGAGGCCGACGGATCCATGGGGGTGAGCGGCAGCAATGTCAGGGGTTGATCCATGCGCATTTCCCGGCTTTCGATCTGTCCGAGCGGAATGATCAGGGATTTTTGCCAGGGGGTGTTGACAATGAGCTGGTTGGAATCCTCGGAAACAATGTCTGCGGTGATTCGATCGCCGTTCTTGAGATGCAAAACCACCTCCGCCGCCTGGGAAGCATGCACAACAAGCCCCAGCAGAAACCAACGCAGAAGGTTGCTATGGACTGAAATCATCACTTGCCCAGTTCACGCTCGGAGGGTGGCACATCGTAGGGGGTGTTCTTGCGGACACCTCCAAATATGATCACTTCGCCGCCCTCCCTTGTCCTCAATGTGGGCCGGCTGCCCGTCAATTCGTTGTAATCATGCCTCTGCCGGATGAGCAGCCTGCCGTCCGTATCAAACACGGAGTAGTTGTAGGAAATCCTGCCCGTCCGATGCAGCACATGCAGCCTGCTGTCCTGGTCAATCAGGGGCATGATGGGATCATTCATTTGCAGAATCCGGTCGATGCCCACCACCTTGTGAATCTTCGTCTCGCCTTCGTCGGTGATGCGCAAATAAAGCCTTTGGGCATCGTGCACCCATGTCTGCAGCAGCACGTATTTGCGGATCTCCGGAACACCGGCGGGACGGCCCGGGCCGGGCGGCACTCCAAAACGCTGCTCCCACACCGTGCTGGCGTTGATCACTTCCAGTTTGATGGGGCGGACGACACGCTCCTCATTCCAGTCCTTGATGCGCACCACGGCGTTCAACGTGTAGTGCCCCGGCTGGACGATCTCGAAGTGCGGTGCCAGATCAAACCACCGTGTGACCCGTGTGGAGTTGGTGACGCTGAAAGGATCAACCGTCGGCACCGGCGAGCTTTGCGTCACACGAACCCTGTCGTTCGGATCAAAGGTGAAGGTCACCCAGTCCTCATCCTCCCCAAACCGCAGGGTTTGCCCGCTGACATTGCCGATTCTGACGCCGATGCGAAGCTCCTCCCCGGCGAGGAACTGCCTCTGCTCGGTCACCAGATCCATCTCGAGCTGGGCATGAGCCACCACCGCAAACGTCAGGAACATCAGGCTGTGTCCGGCAAATTTCATGACTTGAACATACGGATGGCGCGCCCGGCTGGCAATGCATCACACATGCAAACAATTGAGGCTAGAGGACGCACCCCCCTGCTGCGACATTCATTCCACCCTTTTCCCTTTTGTCTTTGAACATCCCGATTAGAGTGCAACGACATGCGCCGGAACCTGTTTGCCCTGTTGATGATGCCCGTCCCTCTGGCATGCTCACATGCCGGTGACTGGCCGCAGCTTCTTGGCCCGAACCGCAACGGGGCTGCCGTCGGGGCCGCTCTCGCAGTGGCATGGCCAAAGGAAGGGCCTCGACCCCTTTGGAAACGCGACGTCGGCCACGGTTTTGCAGGTCCTGCCGTCTCAGGAAACACCGTCATCCTGCACCACCGCACCGGGGACACGGAAGTCGTGGAGGCCATGGAGGCCACCACGGGTGCAACTCAATGGAAGCAATCCTACGCGACAGGTTACCGGGATGATTTCAATTTCGATCCCGGACCGCGTGCCGTGCCAACCATCGCGGAGGGCAAGGTGTTCACCTTCGGTGCCGACGGGATGCTCCTCTGCGCAAACTTGAAAGACGGGACGAAACTGTGGTCCGTGGACTGCAAGAAGCAGCTCGGTTCACCCAAGGGATTCTTTGGACTGGCCTGCTCGCCGCTGGTCGAAGGCGGTCATGTCATCGTCAACGCGGGGGGAAAAAACGGTGCCAGCCTCATTGCGTTCAACAGCGGGAATGGCGAAGTGGTCTGGAAGGCCCTGGATGACGAACCGGGCTATTCCTCGCCAGTGGCCGTGACGATCCATGGCCGCCGGCTCATTCTGGCCTGCACGCGCAGCTATTTCGCCGGACTGGATGCCGGGACCGGCACCCGCCGCTTTCAGATGGATTTCCGTCCGCCGGTCAATGCCTCGGTCACCGGAGCCATCCCGCTGGTGAAGGATGACCAGGTTTTCATCTCGGCCGGATATGACCTGGGCGCGCGCCTGCTGGAACTGACTGACGCGCAACCGCGCGTCCTCTGGCAGGGCGACGAGCAGTTGTCCCTGCAATTCACCAGCGCCGTGCTCCGGGATGGATTCCTCTACGGCCTGCACGGGCGGCACGATTTCCCGGGCGGCACCGAGCTTCGCTGTGTGGAATGGAAGACCGGCAAGGTCCGCTGGGCCAAAGCCGGCCTGGGCGCCGCCAACGTGCTGCTTGCAGATGCTGAACTGCTTGTTCTCACAGAGGGCGGCCAGTTGTTGAAGGTGGATGCCTCGCCCTCGGGTTTCAATGTCACCGGTCGCGCGCAGATTCTCGGCAGCGGTGTGCGCGCCTACCCTGCCCTCGCAAATGGCCGGCTTTTTGCCAGGGACAAGTCCCGCCTGATCTGCCTGGACCTCAGCCCTGACGGACCATGAACCAGCCTGTTTCCGCCACCCCGCAAACCGGGGGACGCCTGATGTCGCTCGACGCCCTGCGCGGGTTCGACATGTTCTGGATCCTTGGCGCGGACGCCCTGGTGCGCGCGCTCGACCGCATGGGGGACAATGCCCTCACCCAGTTTCTGGCGCGTCAGCTTTCCCATGCCGACTGGGCGGGCTTCCGTTTCTATGACCTTATCTTTCCGCTGTTCATTTTCATCGCAGGTGTCTCCTCCGTCTGGTCGTTGACCAAGGAGTTGCAAGTGCATGGACGCTCCGGCGCCTGCAAACGGGTCATCCGACGTGGACTGCTGCTGGTGGTCATCGGCATCTTCTATTCGGGCGGTTTCAGCACGGAATGGCCAAACATCCGCCTGCTCGGTGTGCTGCAACGCATCGGACTGGCCTACATGGGGGCCGCATTGCTGTTTCTTTTCTTCAAACCCAGGACGCTGGCGGTGATCTGCACCGCGTTGCTGGCGGGTTACTGGGCGATGATGACGTTTGTTCCCATTCGCGACATTCAACTTGAGAACTCAGCCCTCGCCGCACGTGCGGAACAATCCGGTGATGACCGCACTGCGGCTTTGTTCAAGTCAGGCACCAACCCATCCGCCGCCAAGGACAGCCCGGCATGGACGGCAGCACAACGGATGTATCAGGAAACCACGACCACCGTAACCGGCCGATATGAACCCGGCCGCAACCTTTCCAATCACATTGATTTTCTGTTCCTGCCCGGCCGCAAATACGAGCATTACGCTGATCCGGAAGGATTGTTGAGCACGCTGCCTGCCATCGCCACCTGCCTTCTCGGCGTGTTTGCAGGCATGTTCCTCCGCAGCAACTCACACACCGACAGACAGAAGGTCGTCTGGCTGCTGGCTGTCGGATCTGCGTGTGTTGCTGCCG